>NZ_RAWD01000518.1:0-4113 GCF_003612065.1 Corallococcus sp. CA047B | reverse complement strand
GAGACAGGGTGGATGGGGGTGGGGTGGGCCAGGTTGTCGCTCACCGGGCAGCGGGTCTCCACCTCCGTCAGGAGCCGGGTGAGCTGCTCCGGGGTGGCGCCGCCCCTCACGTGGATGGTGGCGGTGAGGGACTGGTAGCCGGCGCGGATGTCGCGGTGGGTGCCGGCGAACTTCGCGGGGTCCAGGGAGCCCTTCACGGTGATGTCGGTTCCGGTGACGGGGATGCCCAGCTCGCGGGCGATGAAGAAGGTCATGTAGTTCAGGCAGCCCGCGTGCGCCGCGAGGATGAAGTCGAGCGGGCTGGGGGCGCCGTTGCTGCCTCCCAGCTCCACGGGCTCGTCCATGAAGATCCTGAACGCCTGCGCCTCCGTGGTGCTGCGGGCCATGCTCTCCCCCACGGTGCGGACCTGTCCGGTGTACAGCGGCTGTGCCATGACGTTGGCCTCCTGTCCTGGATACGAAGGCAGCGGGTGCACCGGGTCGTCCGCGATGCGCGGCCAGAAAAAACGCGGCGCCGCGCAACCCGGGAACGCATCCCGGGTTGGACGGGGAATGGATGTCCGCAGCGTGTTCGTCCTTCCACTGCTCACCCTGCTGGCGTGTGGGAATTCCCTGCCACCGGAGGAGGGAAGCGCATCGTGCGAGCCCGAGGCGCGAGGCCTCCGCGCACCGGGTCGCTCCGGTCGGCT
Organism: Corallococcus sp. CA047B; assembly: GCF_003612065.1. Classification (NCBI taxonomy): domain Bacteria; kingdom Pseudomonadati; phylum Myxococcota; class Myxococcia; order Myxococcales; family Myxococcaceae; genus Corallococcus; species Corallococcus sp. CA047B. Next base: position 3,424 of record NZ_RAWD01000518.1, on the reverse strand, counting down.
GGAGGTGGCCCGACCGCTGGATGCGGCCGAGCAGGCCCAGACCCTGGAGGACGGTGCTCGGGTCCGCACGCCGGTGGAGGGCCCGTGGACGGGGACGCCCACGCTGGTGTGGCCCCAGGGCGTGGACCTGCCGCTGGTGGGCAATGCGTCCCCGCGTCAGGTGCCGCGCCACGGGGCCTTCGAGCCCGAGGGCTCCCGGCGGATCATCCCCCCGGCCCGGTAGGGCTCAGGACCGCTGCTTCTCGCGCGCCTGTCGGGACAGGTAGAGCCGGTACAGGAAGTCGTAGAGGACCAGCTCCTGTGCCCGCGCGGCGGTCCGCAGCAGCCGGTTGGTGTGCATGTGCACGAGGCTCGCGGCCACCCGGTCCAGGGGCTGCGTCAACTGGCACGCGCGCAGTTGCTCCGTCACCTCCGCCTGTCGTGAGGAGCGGCGTCGCAGCGCGGCGAGTCCCGGGGCGAGCGGCCCTTCGGAAGGCCACGGCTGCCACAGCAGGGACTCCAGTTCTTGACGGTGCATCCGGAAGCGTTCGCCCAGCCGACGCTCGAAGGCGCCGTCCACCTGGAACTCCTGGCCGTAGCCCTTGCGCAGCTCCGCGAGCAACCGGCAGCGGCCCTCCAGGTCGAAGCCCAGGTCCTTGAGCAGCAGGTCGATGCCGCACAGGAGCAGCCTCCAGCGTGCATCCGCGCCGTCATCGCCCGCCACCGTGTCGAGCAGCTCCAGCGCCGTCTCACTGTCCGCGTGGAACAACCGCTCCGCGAGCGGCAGGCCCAGGTCGCCGCCGTAGCGTTCGACCTCGCGCTCGTAGGTGTCCACCTGCACGCGGTGGACGAGTCCGTCCTGTCGCAGCGGGCGCAGCAATTCGTGGAGGCGGGCCAGCACCTCGGTGTGCAGCCGTCGCGGGTCGCCCTGGAAGCGCACGCGCAGGTGCCAGTCCGGGTCGCCGTAGCGCAGGAAGAACCACTGGTGCGCGGCACCGGAGGCGATGGCCTCGCGGGCCAGCGGCGCCACGGCCTTCGCCAGCACGCGGTCCGCGAGCGCCGTGCCGGTGTAGAGCTTGACGTACAGCCACTCGGAGCCGGGAGGGAAGGAGCGCTCCAGCTTCGGGGGCTTCTCGGTGCTCACGGCGGGCGCGGGCACGGCCGGCGCGTCGCGCACGAAGGGCACCACCACCTCGTGGACGAAGCGGCCCTCGGGGCCCTGGACGCACAGGGCCTCGTTGGTGGGCAGCTCCACCAGCACCACCTCCGCCTGACGGCGCACCAGTTGGACGAAGGTGTCGATGCTGAGCACGTTGTCCAGGTCCACCGGCAGCACGTTGTCGCGGTCCTCCAGGCCCACGGTGCGCGGGAGGCCCAGGCGCTCGCGCAGCCGCTGCACCTCGCGGAAGCGCTCCGCGCCTTGCAGCTCCCCGAGCGCATCAAGCGTGGGCGCCTTGAGGCGCCAGCGGGCGCGGTGGAGGACCAGCCCGCCGCACGTCACGCGGGGCAGGAACGCACTGCTGCCGAGCGGCCCCCAGTGCCAGCGCAGCCCGGGGCTCGCGCCCTGCTGCTGGAGCGTGCCCAGGAAGGTATAGGGCCGCAGGTGCGCGCGGCCGAAGTTGTGGACGTGGGTGACGCGGGGAATCACCTCGCGTCCCAGCTTCACGGAGCGCAGGACGATGCGCGAGCCCCGGACGGAGAGACGCAGGTCGGTGAGCGGAAGCTGCTGCTCCGGCGGCGCACCCGAGCGTCCCAGGAACACCAGCTCGTGCTCGCGCAGCACGGGGCGGCAGAGGATGTTGCCCACGCGCCCTTCCGGCAGGTGCACCACCTCCGCGAAGACGGCCTCCGGATGCAGCGCCTCCTCAGCGCGCAGGTGCGCCTTCACGTGGCGCAGCAGCTCCGGGTCGCCGTGGCAGAAGCGGCCCAGGAGCGCCGCACCCGAGGGACCCATCATCGAATCGAACACGAGCTGGAACCGCCCCGCGTCCACGTCCTCCTGGGACGCGGCCAGCACGGTCGCCATCACGGAGAAGGCGTCTGGCAGCGGCACAGGGCGCGGGTTCTCCATGGCCTTCAGGTCCGCGGCGTCCAGCTCCAGGGGGCCGCCCGTGCGGAGCACCTCCGACAGACGGTAGTTCAGGTGCGCCTGGGCCTTGCCCCATGCGACGCGCTCCTCGGAAGGAGGGGAGGGGAACGCCAGGTCGCGCAGCAGGGGGGAGGCCTCCGCGGCCTCGGGGCTCGCCAGCTCGAAGCCGACGCCCACGTCCTCGTCCAGGACCTCCAACAGGGGGACCTCGCGCTCCTCGTAGCGCTGGACGAAGGCCTCGCGAAAGCGCCGCAACGTTGGCGAATCCGAAGCCGGGCTCAGCCGGTGCAGCAGGGCCACGCCCCGGGCCATCGCGTCCACCACGGCCGGGCCCAGGCTCAGCGCTTCGGCGGGTTTGCGCAGGTCCACCTGGAAGAGGCGGTTGGTTTCGACGGGCGCGGGAAGCGCTTCGAGGTCCTTCGCCAGCGCACGGTAGCGCGACGGCTCGGCCCCCAGAGGGGAGCCATCCAGTTCCGTCAGCGCGTCCTGCACGTGGTGGAGGACGCGGACGGTGTCCGCCATCGCCGGCACGGACTCCAGGCGCGCGAGCAGCTCGCGCAGCGGCTCAGGGCCGGTGACGAGCGGTGCCAGCTCCGGAAGCAGGAGCTGGTGCTCCACGAGCATGTCCACGTAGTCCCGGGCTTCGTCGGCGGACACGTCGGGGTCGGCTTCGACCAGGGCCTGGGCGAGCGTCGCGAGCGAGCCACCCGCGCGGGCCCGCTCCAGCGTGGCTTCCAGGTACGCGGTGGGCTCCACGCTGACGAGCTGGTAGGTGCGCGTGCCTCCCTCGCGGCGCGACTCCGCGTAGCGCAGCCGCCCCGCGGCCCGGTACAGGCTGGAGTTGGGGCGGTAGCTCAAGGCCTCGCGCAGCGCGGGCAGTCCCGCGAGCCGGTCCGTCAACGCATCCACGTAGTCCATGTCCAGCCGCGTGTGACGGCGGTACGACTCGCGGGCGGGCAGCGCCAGCCGCGTCGGCCCGGTGAGCGTGCCCAGGCTGTTGCCAGCGAAGAGGCCGAAGGGCGTCGAGCGCGAGGCCATGCGCTGCCAGTAGCGCACCAGCGTGCGCTCCAGCTTCTGGCCATGTTCACCGTCCGGAGCGCTCGTCCACGCGGAGAGGTGCTCTTCCAGCGAAGGGGAGGCGAGGAACAACGCCTCGCGCACCTCCGGCCGGGCAACCACCGCCGCCAGCCGGTCGCGCAGCAGGGCGCGATCCCTCGCGAGCGCTGCTTCCAGTTCCGCGACAGGGGCTTGCGTGAAGCGGGCCGCATGCAGGTCCTCGCTCCAGGCGCGCAGCGCATCGAAGGGCAGCAGCGGGGTGCGCAGGACGAAGAAGCCGGAGGGGGCGTGGCCCGGAAG
>NZ_RAWD01000517.1:0-4143 GCF_003612065.1 Corallococcus sp. CA047B | reverse complement strand
CCCCGGGCGACCCCAGCCCCTACGCCACGCGGTCCGCGTTCGGCCTGAACCCCCTCTTCATCGACCTCGCCCAGGTGCCGGAGTTCCAGGCCACCGGCGGCGAGGCCGCGCTCAGCGACGAGCAGCGCCAGAAGCTGGGTGAGGCCCGCTCCGCGCCGCGCGTGAGATACGACCTGGTGTTCCCGCTGAAGGACGCCGCGTTCGCGCGCGCCTTCGACCACTTTGAAAAGCACGAGTGGACGCCCCGCACGCCGCGCGCCCAGGAGTTCCAGAAGTGGCGCGAGGCGCAGGGCGAGTGGCTGGAGAGCTACGCGCTCTTCACCGCCATCAGCGAGAAGGAGGACCGCCGCCCGTGGTGGCAGTGGCCGGAAGGGCTGCGCACGCGCCAGCCCGAAGCCCTGCTCGCCGTGAAGAACCAGGGCCTGGAGCGCCGCGTGCGCTACCACGCCTGGCTCCAGTGGCTGGCGGAGGCGCAGTGGAACGCCGTGCGCCAGCAGGCGAAGGCGAAGGACGTGCTGCTCTGCGGCGACGAGCCCTTCATCATCGGGCAGGACAGCTCCGACTGCTGGGCCCACCCGGACATCCTGCGCCGCGACGCGCGCCTGGGCGTGCCGCCCGACGACTTCTCCGCCACGGGCCAGGACTGGGGCCTGCCCTACTTCGACTTCGCGGCGATGGAGAAGGACGACTACGCGTGGCTGAAGAAGCGCGCGGCCAAGGCGGCCAGCTACTACGACCTGCGCCGCGTGGACCACGCGGTGGGCTACTTCCGTCAGTGGATCCGCGACGACAAGAACCCCACCGGCTACTTCGTGCCCGCGGACGAGGCCACGTGGCGCCGCCAGGGTGAGAAACACTTCCGCCTGCTGTCGGAGGGCGCGGGCATCGTCGCCGAGGACCTGGGCGTGATTCCGCCCTTCGTCCGGCAAATCCTCGCGGAGCTGAAGCTGCCCGGCTACCGGGTGCTGCGCTGGGAGCGCGACGACAACACCTACCGCGACCCGCACGCCTTCCCCGCCGTGTCGCTGGTCACCACCGGCACGCACGACACGGAGCCGCAGGCCGAGTGGTGGGAGCAGGCGCGCGAGGACGAGCGCCAGAGCGCCGCCCGCACCTGGCCGGAGTTCCAGGGCGTGGCCGTGACGCGCGAGTTCACCCCGGACATCCACCGCGCCACGCTGGCCGCCACGCTCAACTCGGGCTCGGACCTGTGCGTGCTGCCGTGGCAGGACGTGCTGGGCACTCGCGACCGCATCAACCTGCCGGGCACCATGGGCGACGCCAACTGGGCCTACCGCATCGCGCAGAACACGGACGCGCTGCTCACCGAGCCCCAGACGAAGGACGCCGCGGAGCGGCTTTCGTGGCTCACCGCTTCCTCGCGTCGCTGAGCGTGGAGCCGACCTGAAGCACACCGCCCCGGGGCCGCTGGACGACAGCCGCCCCGGGAGCCTCAGCCGTGCTTCAGTTCTCGATGCACTTCACCTGGCCGGGGAAGCCGTCGAACACGGCGCACCGGCGGTCGGCCTTGGCGCACTCCAGCCGGTCGCAGATGTTCTCCACGACGCACAGCGGGGGCGAGCGACCGAAGTCCAGGAACAGCTCCGCGCAGTAGCGGAACGGATCCGCGCACCCGAGCGAGCCGCAGTAGGGGGTGTCGGAGAGGTCCTCCCCCTCCTTGAGCAGCACCACCTCGTCCTCGTTCACGCCGCAGCCGGTGGCGAGCACCAGCGTGACCGACAGCAGCATCGCGATTCGCCGGACCATAGGGACCCGAATCTGGCGCACCCCGGGCCCGGTTGCACGCACCTCCGCGCCGGCCGGGGCCTAAAGGACACTGACCCGGGACCCGAGGTCGTGGAATGCGACATTCGAGGCACAAAGAAACATTGCGAAACGCGTCAGGCGCTGGCCTTCCAGTAAGAAACATGGCGTGGCCGACGTCCGACTCCCTCGACTCCTCTCCGCCGTGCCCCTCGCGCTGGTCGTGCTGCTGACGGCCTGCGCCACCACCTCCTCCACCCAGCCCTCCGGGCCGAAGGTGAAGTCCCTCGACATCGAGGGAGCGAAGCAGGTGGATGACGGGGACATCAAGGACCGCATCCTCACCTCCGCCACGCCCTGGTATGCGTTCTGGCCGTTCGGCAAGGCGCACTACTTCGACACCAACGCGTGGCAGGCGGACCTGCGCCGCATCGAACGGTTCTACCAGGCGGAGGGCTTCTACCAGGCCCAGGTGGAATCCAACGAGGTGATCCCCGAGGGCGACAAGGCCGTGCGCCTCAAGGTGGTCGTCAACGAGGGCGCCCCCACCCTCATCGACCGCATCGAACCGCACGGGCTGGAGGCGCTGGGAGAGGGTCCGGACGCGCCGTCGCAGCGCCAGCGGGAGCTCATCCTGGAGGAGCTGCCGGTGCGCGCGGGCGACGTGTTCCGCGAGGACACGTGGGGCGCCACCAAGGAGCTCATCACCGAGCGGCTCAAGGACCTGGGGTACGCGGAGGCGGAGGTGGGAGGAGAGGTGCGGGTGGACGTGGCCACGCAGAAGGCCATCGTGGACCTGCGGATCGTCCCGGGCCTGCGCTACCGCTTCGGCAACATCTTCATCGCCACGGACGCGAACCCGCAGGTGCCGCCCCGCCGCATCATCGAACAGACGCAGGGCGCCGTCATCAAGGGCGAGTACTTCAGCGAGAAGGCCCTGGCGGAGGCCCAGGCGCGCGTCTTCCGCATGGGCGTCTTCGGCGCGGTGAAGGTGAACCGGGGCGCGCCGGACCGGCAGAACGCCACGGTGCCGGTGGTGGTGGACGTGCGCGAATCACCCTTCCACTCCCTCCGGCTGGGCGGCGGTGTGGGCGTGGACGCCGCGCGGCAGGAAGCCCGTGTCCTGGGCGAGTGGAGCAACCGCAACTTCCGCGGAGGCCTGCGGCGCCTCACACTGCGCGGCCGGCTGGGCTACGCGTTCATCCCCAACATCCTGGCGGCCCTGCGCAGCAATCCCGACGGCACCCAGGACGGCAAGAGCGGCATCGTGTTCGAGGCCACCACGGAGTTCGAACAGCCGCGCTTCCTCTTCCGTGACCTGCGCCTGCAGACCTCCGTCACCGCGGAGAAGGGCCTCCAGCAGGCGTACGAGTACTACGGCGGCTACCTGAAGGCGGGCGTCATCTGGCAGCCCCACGAGTCCTTCTCCGTCTTCCCCTCGTACAACCTCCAGCTCTACCGGCTGGAGGGCAAGGTGTCCGCGGATGAGACCGTGCCGCCCGTCATCCTGGGCTGCAACGACCCCACCGGGAAGTGCGACGTCGCGCTGAGCTTCCTGGAGGTGGCGTTCGCCTGGGACCGACGCGACGACCGCACCGAGCCGCGCGACGGCTACTACGTGGGCTTCTCCATCCAGAAGGGCGGCGGGCCGTTCTTCGGCAACTACGACTACGTCCGACTGCTGCCGGACCTGCGCTACTACCACTCCATCGGGGAGAAGAAGGACCTGACGATGGCGGTGAAGCTGCGCATGGGCACGCTGAACTCGCTGGACGGCAAGCCCAGCTCCATCGTCACCCGCTTCTTCTCCGGCGGCGCCACCGCCATGCGCGGCTTCAACGGCCAGCGCCTGTCGCCCATGACGCCGCTCACGCCCAGCTACAAGACGGACGACGACGGCAACACGCTGCTGGACGCCAACGGCAACCCCATCCTGGACGAGTGGAACACCGTGCCCGTGGGCGGCAACAGCCTCTTCGAGAGCTCCGTGGAGCTGCGCTACATGCTGACGGACAGCCTGATGCTGGCCGTCTTCTACGACTCGGGCCTCGTAGGCACGGAGAACCTGGTTGGCAAGAACTCGCCCAAGCTGTTCGGTCCCGAGCACTACCACGCCGTGGGCGGCGGCCTGCGCTACCTCACGGTCGTGGGACCCATCCGACTGGACATCGCAAGGCGTCTGAACATCGGGCGGGGATTGCCCGTCAGCGACCCCGCATACATCTATCCGTCCTCTGGTGGATGCCTGGGCTTCGGACGCAAGTTCGGCAAGACCTCGACCTCCCCGGAAGCCGCGTTCGCGGGTGCCCCTGAAGGGCTGTGCGCGGTCCACATCTCCATCGGAGAGGCGTTTTGAGCCCGTCGTCCACGACCCCCGCC
>NZ_RAWD01000516.1:0-4157 GCF_003612065.1 Corallococcus sp. CA047B | reverse complement strand
ATAAGAGACAGGGGTGAACGCGGCGGGTGCCGGAGTGAGCGGTGTTGGCGTCGGCGCCGCGGGCGGTGGCGTGAACGGGTTGGGGACCGGAGTCGGTGCCGGGGGCGTGAACGCGGCAGGCGCCGGGAGGGGCGATGCGGATGTCGGAGTGAACGCGGCGGGCGCCTGAGCGGGTTGCGCAAGTGGCACCGTGAACGTGGCGGGCTCTGGAGCGAACGCGGCGGCATCTGGCGTCGGCGCAGGAACCGGCTGCGTGGGCTCGGTGGGGGCCGGAGTGAACGCGGTGGGGTCGTCCGACGGGAGGCACTCGCCGGAAGCACAGCCCTCGGCGGAGCCCTCCTCCGGGAAGAGGCGTTCGTCCGCCTCATCATCGAAAGGCTGAGGCTCGAGCGGGCCCTCCGGTTCGGGCCGGCGCATGTTGGTGATGCGCACGGTGGGCCCAGGCGTGGGCTCCTCCATGGGGGCAGGAGGAGGGAGGGGCTGCGCGCCGCCGTTGCGAAGGAAGGACAGGGGACGCGCCGCCGACGGGGGCAGGTCGTCCATGACGATGCCCGGAGCCGGTGGGCCCTCCATCGCGGGCGCGGCACCACTGCTGTTGCGGAGGAACGCAAGCGGTCGCGCGGCGGATGGGGGCAGATCGTCCATCACCACGGGCGCGGGAGGCCCGCTGGCGGGAGACGGCCCGGGGCCGCCATTGCGCAGGAAGGAGAGGGGGCGGGCCGCTGCGGGGGACAGCCCCTCCATGAGCGCGGCCGGAGGCATCCGCGCGGCCCCTGGAGACGCACTGGTGGATGCGGGCGCGAAGGACCCGGGAGCTACCGGCGGACGCGAGGATGGCTCGACATGGGCGAAGCCCGGCGCATCCCCCGTACGGGCCGCGCCGTTCGCGGGCAACGAGGTTCCAGGGGCCTCGACCGGACGCGGTGCCGCTCCCGCATGGGCGGCAGGACCCTGTGCGTCGAACGAATGCGGCGTGGCGCCGGCGTAGGCGGCAGGGCGCTGGGGCTCGAACGAACGCGCGGGAGTGCCTTGTTCTTCGAACGGACGCGCTGTGGCTCCCGCATAGGCGGCAGGACCCTGAGCATCCACCGGACGCGGAGGGGCCGCCACGGGCGCGGAGGCCGCGCGCACGTCGGACGAACGGGACGGGGGAGGCTCGAACGGGGCCTCAGGCGCGAAAGTTCGAGGGACCGGAGCGACCTCCTGGCGCTCCGGAGGTGCTCTTCGCGGCGCCTTCCGCGCCAAGCCCCGCCGACAGCCGCTCCACGCGGGCCAGCAGGTCGGGAATCGATCCGGCGGGGGACAGCTGGATGGCCTTGAGCAGCGCCATCTCCAACGCCAGCCGGGGCTGGGCCGCACGCGACACGTCCCAGATGCAGCCGTGCACGATGTCGAACAGGCGCGAAAGCTGCGCCGTGTCCGCTTCCTTCGCGAGCGCCAGGAGCGCCTTCTGCTCGGACTCGGCCAGTTCCTGCGGCGCCTCACCCAGCGACTTCGTGACGAACAGGTGCCGCAGCTGCAGCGCCAGCTCCTCCGCCAGCCGCTTCAGGTCCAGGCCCCGGTTGAACACCTCGTCCACGCGGCCCAGCACGCGCTTCGCGTCCTTGCGGACCAGCGCCTCCGCGAAGTCCTGCACCACCGTGCGGTCGATGGCGCCCATCGCCTCCGCGACGGCCTCGTCCGTGGGGTCAGGCCCGCACGACGCGAGGATCTGATCCAACAGGCTCAGCGCGTCGCGCATGCCGCCTTCGGACTGGCGCACCACCAGCGACAGCGACTGCTCGGAGATGCCCGCCTTCTCCGCCAGGCAGATCTCCTTGAGCCGCTGGAGCATCCGCGCCGCGGAGATGCGCCGGAAGTTGTGGCGCTGGCAGCGCGACAGGATGGTGTCCGGGAGCTTGTGCGCCTCCGTCGTCGCGAAGATGAACTTCACGTGACCGGGCGGCTCCTCCAGCGTCTTCAGGAGCGCGTTGAACGCCGCCCCCGAGAGCATGTGCACCTCGTCGATGATGTAGATCTTGTGGCGGTCGCGCTGCGGCAGGTACTTCGCGTTCTCGCGAATCTCGCGCACGTTCTCGACGCCGTTGTTCGACGCGCCGTCGATCTCCGCCACGTCCACGCTGGTGCCGGCGGTGATCTCCGTGCACGCCCGGCAGGTGCCGCACGGATTCGCCGTGGGCCCCTGCTCGCAGTTGAGGGCCTTGGCGAGCAGGCGGGCGGCTGTCGTCTTGCCCACCCCTCGAGGCCCACAGAACAGGTACGCGTGAGCGACCCGGTCCATCTTGATGGCATTCCCGATGGTCCGGACGACGTGCTCCTGTCCGGTCATGTCATCGAACGTCTGCGGGCGCCATTTCCGGGCGAGGACGAGGTAGCTCATGGGGGATGTCATCTAAACACGGCGGGACGAATGATCCATGGAACGTCCATTCCTCCCGCCGTGTGAGACGCACTCCGCCTCAGCGTCCGAGCGCCTGTAGCACCACGTTGGCCGCGTTGTGGCCCGCCGCGCCGATGACGCTGCCCGCCGGGTGGCAGCCCGCGCTGCAGAAGTAGAGCCCCTGCACGGGCGTCTCATAGGGAAGCCGGTCCGTGAACCCCAGCTTGTTGTCCACGTGATGGATGTGCCCGCGCGTGATGCCGAAGTGGGATTCAATCTTCGGCGGCGTCAGCGCGAAGTACTCCTGCACCAGGTCGCTGGTGCCCGGAGCGAAGCGGTCGCAGATGGACAGGAGGTGCTTCACGTACTTCGCCTCCTCCTTCTCCCACGTCGTGCCTTCCAGCTTCTCCGGCACCCACTCCACGAAGAGGGCGGAGTTGTGGTGGCCTTCTTCGTCCTTCAGCGACGGGTCCACCGTGGTGTGCACGTACCACTCGATGGAGGGGAACTCCGCGAGCCGGCCCGCCTTGGACTCCTTGTACCCATGCGCGAGCGCCCCCAGCACGTCGTCCACCTGGGGCAGCAGGTGGATGGTGGGCCCGAACTGGCCCCGGTCCTCCGGCAGGCAGGTGAAGGTGGGCAGGCCCTTGAGGCACAGGTTCACCTTCAGCGTGGTGCCCGGCGAGGACATGCCGTCCACCTTGCGGCGGTAGTCGGCGGGCAGCGCGGCCGGGTCCACCCACTTCAGTGTGCGGAAGGGGTCCGCGTTGGAGATGACCACCTTCGCGGAGACCTCTTCGCCATTCTCCAGCACCACGCCCTTCACCACGCCCGCGTCCACGCGCACGGACGCCACCTTCGCATTGGTGCGGATGTCCGCGCCGTGCTTGCGCGCCAGCTGCGCGATGCGCTGGGTGACGGTGCCCATGCCGCCTTCGACGATCATCCACGTGCCGCCGCTGCCCGGCAGCCGGCAGAGGTTGTGCACCAGCAGGTTCATGCCCGTGCCCGGCGTGTCATAGCCGCCGTCCAGGCCGGAGAACGCGTCGGTGACGGCGTACATCGCCTTCACGAAGTCGGACTTGTAGCCGAAGCGCTCCAGGTACTCGCGCGCCGTGCCGCGACACAGCCGCACGAAGTGCTGGCGCAGGGCAGGGCGCACGTAGCGCTCCGCCGTCGCCTCCAGGGACAGGGGTGGCAGGAGCCACGCGGGGGCCAGGTCCTCGCGCAGCGCGGCCAGCTCCGTGTTCATCGCCACGTGGGCGTTCCAGTCCGCCTCGGAGAAGAACTCGCGGAACTGCCGCTCCAGCTCCCGCTCGTCCGAACCGAAGAGCAGGTAGCGCTTGTCCATCGTCGGCAGGAAGTAGTGCGGATCCCTGCGCTTGAGGGGCATGTCCAGCTGCAGCTCCTGGAGCAGCTCCGGCGGCATCAGGCCCAGCAGGTACGCGCCGGTGGAGACCCCCAGCTTCGGCGCGGTGCGGAACGGGTACTCCGTCTTGCACGCGCCGCCCACCATGGCCTTCTCTTCCAGTACGGTGACGGACAGGCCCCGGCGCGCGAGCATCGCCGCCGTGACAAGTCCGTTGTGGCCCGCACCCACCACGATGACGTCTGGCATGGTCTTCCTCCTTGGGAAACGCTTGGGGAAAAGGTCGTTCCTACCCGAGCCCGGGCCTCCCCGCCAAACGCCGCGCGCCTTGCTTCGCACGTCCGGTCCAGAAAGAGTCGCGCCGTCCCGTGAACGCCTCCGCCCCCGACGAGCCCTCCGCCCCCGGCA
>NZ_RAWD01000515.1:0-4167 GCF_003612065.1 Corallococcus sp. CA047B | reverse complement strand
CACCACCACCACCCGCTTGCCTTGTGCGCTCATGGACGGGTCCTCAGGAAGCGCGACGTGCGAGACGGGCGATGAGGGCGTCCAGCAGGTCCCTCATGCCGTGGGAATTGGGCAGGCATTGCAGGCCGCGACGCGCCGAGCGCGAGGCCCGCTCCACCGCGCGCTCACACGCGACGTAGCCTCCGAGCGACTCCACCAGCGCCCGGGCCCGGGCCAGCGCCTCCGCGTCCTTCTCCTCCACCGGCAGCGCCCACAGCCGCTCCAGCTCCTCGCGTCCCGCGGGCGTGGCGCGCACGTACGCCGCCATCAGCGGGAAGGTGCGCTTGCCCTGCATGAAGTCACCGTCGCACGCCTTGCCCGCCACCGACGCGTTGCCGAACAGGCCGATGAGGTCGTCGCGCAGCTGGTAGGCGAGCCCCACCGAGCGGCCCACCTGCTCCAGGCCCTTCTTGAGCGTTTCGTCCGCGCCGCCCAGCATCGCGCCGCACACCAGCGGAGCGCTGAAGCCGTAGCGCGCCGTCTTGAGGTGGGCCACGCGCAGCGTCTGGAAGAGCGACACCTCCGACAGCGGCATGCGCGACAAATCCAGGTCCAGGTACTGTCCCGCGGCCGTATGCCGGCACACGCCCAGGTAGTACTGCACCACGCGCGAAACGCCCGGCAGCTCCGACTCCAGCATCGCCTCCAGCGAGCGCGCGAAGAGGTGGTCGCCCACGACGATGGCCAGGTCCTCGCCCGGCCGCCCCGGGGCCAGCATCCGGTGCAGCACCGGCCCACCCCGCCGCAGCTCCGCCTGATCCGCCACGTCGTCATGGATGAGCAGGAACGTGTGCAGCAGCTCCAGGCCCGCAGCGAAGTCCCACAGCCCCGGCGGCACCGCGGTGCTGCCCCGCGCCAGCCCGTGCCCCGCGAGCACCAGCGCCGGCCGCAGCCGCTTGGCCGGGCGCAGCGCGTAGCCGCGCGCCTGCTCCACCGCCCGCGTCCACCGGGCATCCAGCGAAGCCTCGTCCGGCAGCTCGAACAACCGGGCGAGCGCCGCTTCCACCTGTGCCTGCACGAGCTGCAGCCAGGCCTGCTCCGGAGGCGCCGCGTCAGCGGGCGTCTGCTGCACGTTGGGAAGCGTGATGGCCATACAGCGGATCTCCGAAGTCGGGAGCACGGCAACAGCCTTTCCACCTAGAGGTAGCGTTTGCGTCCAGAGATTGTCAAGGCTATGTCTAAGGTTTGTGAAAACCTTGTACACGGGAGGCTCCCCATGAAGGCGTGGATCACAGGTGCGTTGACGGTGACGCTGGCGGCGGGGAGCGCGGTCAGTGCTCCCCCCACTCCGGAACCGGTGGATGCGACCCTAAGCACCTCCAAGGGCGAGCGCGTGCGGCTGTCCCGCTGGCGTGGAAAACCCGTCATCCTCTTCTACGAGGACAAAGACTCCACGACACTCAACGCGCCCTTGAAGGAGGAGTTGTTCGCTCGCGGGCGCGAGCGGGGACTCCTGCGGAGCGCCTGGGTGGTCGCGGTCGCCAATCTGGAGAAATACGACTTCTTCCCTGCGAGGGGCATTGCCCTGTCGTACGTGCGGGACGAGGAGAAGAAGGCCGGCGTCCCCATCCTGGTCGACCTGGAGGGCACCCTGGGACAGGCGCCCTGGAAGCTGCCCACCAAGACGTCCAATGTGATGCTGTTGGACGCGGAAGGGGCGTTGGTCTTCCGACACTCAGGCCGCATGAAGCCGGAGGACCGGGCGCGCTTCTTCGTCGCCCTGAGCGCGCTGGTGGGCCAGGACCTCACGACCGAAGCGGTGACGGAGGCCCAGCCGTGAAGGTGGCGTGCACGGGTGCCAGTGGCTTCCTCGGTCCAGGGCTTGTCCAGGGTTTGTTGGATGCCGGCCACACCGTGCACGTGCTCAGCCGCAACGTTGAACACGCCCTGGGCAGGCTGCCCGCCGGGGTGACGGGCTCCTACTTCGATGGGAGCACGCCGCTGTCACCGGACGCGCTGGCGCACGCGGAGGCGGTGGTGCACCTGGCGGGGGAGCCGGTGGACCAGCGGTGGACCCACGAGGCCAAGCAGCGCATCCACCGAAGCCGGGTGGAGGGCACGCGCGTGCTGGTGGAGGCGATGAAGCAGGCGGGCTCGGTGCGGCACTTCGTCTGCGCCTCGGCGGTGGGCTACTACGGCGGCGCGCGCGAGGCACAGTCGCTGACGGAGGAGGACGCACCCGGCGACGACTTCCTCGCCCATGTGTGCCAGGGCTGGGAGGCGGAGGCGCTCCGCGCGGCGGAGGCCGGGATGCGCACGGTGCGCCTGCGCATCGGCGTGGTGCTGCACCCGGCGGGCGGCGTGCTGCACCGGATGCTGCCGGTGTTCCGCATGGGCGCGGGCGGACGGGTGGGCAACGGGCACCAGTACGTGAGCTGGGTGCACCGCGCGGACCTGCTCGCGCTGATGCGCTTCGCGCTGGAGCACCCCACGCTGGAGGGCGCGATGAACGCCACCTCACCGGAGCCCGTCACCAACGCGACCTTCGCGCATACGCTGGGCACGGTGCTGGAGCGGCCGGCGGTATTGCAGGTGCCGGGCTTCGTCCTCAAGGCGCGCTTCGGGGAGATGGCGCGCGTGGCGTTGGAGGGCCAGCGGGTGATGCCCCGGCGCGCGCTGGAGGCGGGCTTCCAGTTCCAACACCCCGACCTGGGCGAGGCCCTGCGCGACCTGCTGCCGCCCGCGGGGAGCTGAGCGCGGGCGCCCCGGTGTGATGTCCTCGGGTGGACGCGGATCCGCCGTGGACCCCATGCGGCCTCCCGCGCTCCGGCGCGGTGCATACAGTGCGCGCCACGCATGGACGACACCCAGACGCTGGAAGCACGCGCGCGCCGCGAGGGCACGCCGCTCATCGACGGAGACACCGCCACCTTCGTGTGGAAGGGCGCAAGCCGCGTCTTCCTCCAAGGGGACTTCCAGGACTGGCGGGGGACGCCCCTGCCGCTGGAGCGCGTGGGCAAGAACCTGTGGGCGCGTTCGCTGGCGCTGCCGGAAGACGCCTATGTGGAGTACGCGCTCCAGGACGCGCGGGGCCGCCGCGTGCGCGACACATTCAACAAGCGCCGCTCCGACAACGGCTTCGGCGGCTTCAACCACTGCTTCTGGATGCCGAAGGGACAGGCCACGACGCTGAACCAGCGCGTGCGCGGCGTGCCCCGGGGCCGCGTGACGCGCCATCAATTGGACACGCACGAGTGGGTCGTGGGGAAGAAGCGCGCGGTGGCCCTCTACGCGCCGCCGGTGCCGGGGCCCGTGCCGCTGATGGTGGTGCTGGACGGCGATGACTACCTGGAGCGCGTCCAACTGCCCACGCTGGTGGACAACCTCGTCGCCCAGGGCCGCATGCGCCCGGTGGCGATGGCCTTCGTGTCCAACGGCCGTGAGGCGCGCACCGCCGAGTACGCCTGCAGCGAGGCCACCGTCGCCTTCCTGGAGCGCCGCGTGCTGCCGCTGGCGCAAGAGAAGCTGTCCCTGGTGGACGCGCAGCGCACGCCGGGCGTGCACGCGGTGCTAGGCTCTTCCCTGGGAGGACTGATGGCGCTCTACGTGGCCCAACGCCTGCCCCGCACCTTTGGCCGCGTGCTGTCCCAGTCCGGCGCCTTCTCCATCGAGGGCACCGACATGGTCGTCTTCGACCTGGCGCGGCGACAGGCCCAGCCGCCACTCCACGTCTGGATGGACTGCGGCCACTTCGAGTCCCTGGTGGACGGCAACCAGCGCCTCCTGCCCGTCCTCCATGCGGCCGGCCACCGCGTCACGTACCGGACCTACAAT
This sequence comes from Corallococcus sp. CA047B, assembly GCF_003612065.1. Taxonomy (NCBI): domain Bacteria; kingdom Pseudomonadati; phylum Myxococcota; class Myxococcia; order Myxococcales; family Myxococcaceae; genus Corallococcus; species Corallococcus sp. CA047B. Next base: position 354 of record NZ_RAWD01000515.1, on the reverse strand, counting down.
GGCGGACACAATTATCCGGCCTGGCAATGCGATCTGCCGGCCGGCCTGGAAGAATTGTTCTCGACTTCTGGATGACGCGGCGCGGCGGTCCGGCCGGCTTCCGTCCGGAGCGGAAGGCCAGTGAAAGCAGGGGGTTGGCGTTTTTGGAAAGCGCTCAAAACGAAATGATCCGGGATTGATCCAGCCCTTTGACGCGGCAGGCGGGCAGCCGGACGGGGCGTGTGGACTCCGGGGCTACGCAACATGAGGGCTGGCTCGCGCGATAACAGATGTAGGTGCGCATCCTGACGCGAGCACCGCGTCGGCCCCCCCCGCCCTGGAGTTTCGTCATGTCCCGCGTCGATGGTGGCAACC
>NZ_RAWD01000514.1:0-4198 GCF_003612065.1 Corallococcus sp. CA047B | reverse complement strand
GGGTGAAGCCGGGGGAGCGGGTGGCGCTGCTCCTGCCCACGTCGCCCGCGTTCATGGATGCCTACTTCGGCACGCTGCTGGCGGGCGCGGTGCCGGTGCCGCTGTATCCGCCGGTGCGGCTGGGGCGCCTGGACGAGTACCACCGGGCGACGTCGCGCATGCTCCAGGTGACGGGCGCGGTGGTGGTGCTGACGGACACGCGCGTGCGGCTCCTGCTGGGGCCCAGCGTGGAGACCGCGCGGCCCCGATTGGGATGCCACACGGTGGACGCGGTGATGCACGGCGACGAGGACCTGGAGGTGGAGGTGGATCCCGATGCGCTGGGGCTCATCCAGTTCTCGTCCGGCTCCACGGTGGCGCCGAAGCCGGTGGCGCTGACGCACGGGGCGCTCCTGGCGCAGGTGGCGGCGCTGGAGGCGGCGATGCCGGTGGCTCCGGGCGTGACGCCGGTGGGCGTGAGCTGGCTGCCGCTGTACCACGACATGGGACTCATCGGCTGTGTGCTCTCGGCGCTGTACTACCCGGGCAGCCTGGTGCTGATTCCGCCGGAGACGTTCCTGGTGAAGCCGGCGCTGTGGCTGCGGGCGCTGTCGCGGCACCGGGGCTTCGTGTCCCCGGCGCCGAACTTCGCCTATGGGTTGTGCTTGAAGCGGGTGAAGGACGCGGAGCTTCAGGGCGTGGACCTGTCTGGGTGGCATCACGCGCTCAACGGCGCGGAGCCGGTGTCCGCGGACACGCTGCGCCGGTTCGCGGAGCGGTTCGAGAAGTGGGGCTTCTCCGCGCGGGCGCTGCGGCCGGTGTATGGGCTGTCCGAAGCCTCGCTGGCGGTGACGTTCCCTCCGGCGGGGCGAGGGCCGCGCGAACTGGGCGTGGATCCGGACGTGCTGGCGCGCGAGGGACTGGCGCGCGATGGGGCGCGGACGCTGGTGAGCGTGGGCGCGCCGGTCGCGGGCTTCGAGGTGCAGGTGCGCGGCGAGGACGGCGCGGAGCTGCCGGAGCGCAAGGTGGGGCGCGTGTTCGCGAAGGGGCCGTCGGTGATGCGCGGCTACTTCGAGGACGCGGAGGCGACGGAGCGCGCGCTCACGGGCGACGGTTGGTTGGACACGGGGGACCTGGGCTTCGGCGCGGAAGGGGAGCTGTACCTGACGGGCCGCGCGAAGGACCTGGTCATCATCCGGGGCGCGAACCACGCGCCGCAGGCCTTCGAAGAGCCCCTGGCCGAAGTGCAGGGTGTGCGCACGGGCTGCGCGGTGGCGCTGGGCTTCACGCCCGAAGGCAGCGAGGACGAAGCGCTGTTGATCCTCGCGGAGCGCTCGGCGCCGGGGAACGAGCAGTCGGTGGAGGCGGACATCCGCTCCGCGGTGGTGGCGGCGACGGGCGTACAGCCGCACACCGTGCGCATCCTGGAGCCGGGCACGTTGCCGCGCACGTCCAGCGGCAAGCTGCGCCGGGGCGAAGCGCTGCGGCGCTATCTGGCGGGCGAGCTGACGGCGCCGAAGAAGATGGGCGCGGTGGGGATCGCGGTGGAGATGGCGAAGAGCGCGTTGGCGATGGTTCGCGCGGAGCATGACTCGTGAAAGGGCAGGGCGGGTGAGGCTTTCATGCGGAGTCGACAGGGATTGCCGGCTCGCGGAGTGGTGCGGGTGAAGCCCCTGCGCGTGGCTGACAGACATTGCCTGCGCGCACGCCGGCAGCCCATCGCGCTGCTCCGGGGGGCTGAGCGCCGTGGGTTCCTCGCGGATGCTCGAACGGAGCGTGGCACGTGAAGCGCCACGACGTGGTCGTGGTTGGAGGAGGCCCGGCGGGGCTCGCGGTGGCCATCGCCGCGGCCCAGCGTGGGTTGGACACGGTGGTGCTGGAGCGGTCCTCCACGCCCGTGGACAAGGCCTGTGGTGAGGGCCTGATGCCCTCGGGGCTCGCTGCGTTGGAGCGGTTGGGGGCGCTTGCGCATCTGGACCGGCGCGAGAGTTCGCCCTTCGTCGGCATCCGCTACGTGCAGGAGGATGGCACCACGGCGGAAGGCAAGCTGCCGGCCCCTGGCGGTCTGGGCGTGCGCAGGCTGGCCTTGTCCACGGCGCTCGTGACACGGGCGCGTGAAGTGGGCGTGGACCTGCGCGAGTACTCGCAGGTCGTGGCGCACCAACGCACGGACGAAGGCGTGATGCTGGAGACACCCACGGGGGCGGTGCAGGCCCGGTTCCTGGTGGCCGCGGACGGGCTGGCCTCGCCGCTGCGGCGTGCGGAGGGCCTGGACGTGGCCCTCGACGGCCCCCGCCGCTTCGGGCTGCGGCGGCACTTCCGCTGCGTGCCATGGACGCCCTACGTGGAGGTGCACTTCGCCTCCGGCGTCGAGGCGTACGTGACGCCCGCCGGAGCGGAGCGCGTGGGCATCGCCTTCCTGTGGGAGGCCGGCACCGTGGCGGAGCGCGTGGGCTTCGAGGCGTTGCTGGCCCACTTCCCCAGGCTCGCGGAAAAGCTCGCGGGCGTGGAGCCGGACTCGCAGGTCCGCGGCGCGGGCCCGCTGGCGCGCGTGGCCCGGACGCGGGTGGCGGACCGCTTCGCGCTGGTGGGGGACGCGGCGGGCTACGTGGACGCGGTGACGGGCGAGGGCCTCACCCTGGCCTTCGCCTGCGCGGAGTCCCTGGGCGCGCTGCTCCCGGACGCACTGGCGAAGGGCGCGGGCCGCGACACGCTGATGCCCTACGAGCGCACCTTCCAGCGCGTGTTCCGCAAGTACTCCTGGACGACGCACGGCCTGCTGATGCTCGCGCGGCGTCCGCGCCTGCGAAGGCCCGTGGTGCGCCTGCTGGGTCACAGTCCCTGGCTCTTCGAGCGCATCCTCGCCGCCGTGGTGACGTGAGCCGGCTGTCAGTCGCGCGAGGCATCACCCGTCCACGCGGCGGTCCTCATCCACGGAGCCGCACATGCACTGGGTCGTCCAGAGCAACCTCTTCAACGAGCAGGGCTTCCACACGTTGATGGATGTCCTGGCGCATGGGGCCATCCCGCACACGCTGGTCAAGGTCATCCCCTTCGGGGGCGGCATCGAGCCCTCGCTGACGCTCTCAGGGCCGGTGGTCGTGATGGGTTCGCTCAGCCTGACGCGCCATGCGCGTGCGCAGGGGTGGACTCCGGGCGCCTTCATCAATGACCACTTCGACTACCGCCTCTGGCGGAAGCACCTGGGCCGGCACCTGTTGAACGCGGACGCCACGGTCTGCCGCCTCGCGGACGTGCCCGAGCGGGAGGGGCGCTTCTTCATCCGGCCCTGTCTGGATGACAAGTCGTTCTCCGGGATGGTGACGTCGTGGGAGGCGTTCGCGAAGTGGCGCGAGCAGGTCCTCGCGCTCGACACGTACGCCACGGTGTCCGCGGACACGTGGGTGGCGGTCAGCGCGCCCAGGGCCATCCAGCGCGAGTACCGCATGGTCGTCGTGGACGGCCGGGTCATCACGGGCTCGCTCTACAAGCTGGGTGACCGGGTGTTGGCCTCATCGGAGGTGGAGCCGGAGGTCCACGCGTTCGCCCAGCGCATGGCGGACACCTGGGGACCGGACCGCGCCTACGCGCTGGATGTCTTCATGCACGAGGGCGAGCTGTACGTCGGGGAGATCAACAACCTGAACTCGGCCGGCTTCTATGCCTACGACGTCGGCAAGATGGTGGCCGCCGTGGAGGCCATGCGTTTCTAGCGAGGGCCGGGAGCGGGAGCCTCATCGGGCCCCTGCTCCCGGAAAAGCTCCGCGTCCCCCGGAACCCACCCGCGCGGATCCGCACCGCCCGCCCCTTGTCCGCCCGCCGCACGCCGGGGAGACTCAAGTCCATGGCACCTGGCCCCGCGGCTTCGCGTCCCTGGTTCGCGTTCTCCCTCGACCTGGCTCCGGCCGCGGCGAGCCGGCACCTGCACGGCCTGCCCCCCGTGCCCGACTTCCCCGAAGGCGAGCTCGCCGAGGCCCTGGACGTGGACGTCGTCTATGACGTCCACGTGCCCAACTGGGGCGGCCGGGTCGCGCGCCTCGTGGATGCCCCCGGACACCACGTCACCGGCCGGCTGCGTCCCGTGGACGCCGAGTCCTGGCCCGTCCTGGCCCGCCTGGAGACCGCCCTCGCCCTGGCCAACGAGGAGCGCCCGGTGCGGGTGCGCACCGCGTCAGGGGCCGTGGTGGAGGCCCACGCCTTCACCCCCGCCGCCCGGAAC
>NZ_RAWD01000513.1:0-4235 GCF_003612065.1 Corallococcus sp. CA047B | reverse complement strand
GGCCAACGGCACGGGGAAGTCCTCCCTGATGAAGATCATCGCCAAGGCGAGCCTGCCGGATGGGGGCACCATCCAGTACAGCCGCCGGGCCCGGGCGGGCTATCTGCCCCAGGAAATCGCGGGGTTACCCGAAGGGACGGTGGTGGAGGCGGTGATGAGCACCGTGCCCGGCCGGGACGCCATGGAGTCGCGCCTGAGGGACACCGAGGCGGCCCTGGCGGCGGCCGTGGAGGAGGAGGACCAGCTGGAGCTGGCGCAGACGCTGGCGGACCTCCACGCGGAACTGGACGACTTCGAGAACCGCTACGGCCGGCACCACGCCGAGCGCATCCTCAAGGGCCTGGGCTTCCGGGACGCGGACCTGTCCAAGCCCACCCAGGCCCTGTCGGGCGGCTGGCGCATGCGGGCGGCGCTGGCGGGCCTGCTGCTCCAGGACCCGGACCTGCTGCTGCTGGACGAGCCGACCAACCACCTGGACGTGCCGACCCTGGCCTGGTTCGACGGGTTCCTGCGCCGCTCCAACAAGGCGATGGTGCTCATCTCCCACGACCGCGACTTCCTCAACCGGCAGATCAACCGGGTGGTGTCGCTGGAGATGGAGGGCGTGCGCGAGTACACGGGCAACTACGAGGACTACAAGCGCCTGCGCGCCGAGGAGATGGTGCTGCTCCAGGCGAAGGCGGAGAAGGTGGAGCAGCGCCGCGCGGAGCTGCAGGGCTTCATCGACCGGTTCGGCGCGAAGGCCACCAAGGCGAAGCAGGCGCAGAGCCGCGCGAAGATGCTGGCCAAGCTGGAGAAGGTGCAGCTCCTCGAAGAGCGGCAGACGATGAAGTTCCGCTTCCCGGAGGTGGAACGCAGCGGCCGGGACGTGGTGCTGATGGAGGACATCACCAAGCGCTACGGCGCGCTCACCGTCTATGACGGGCTGAACGCGCGGCTGGAGCGGGGCCAGAGAATCGCCGTGGTGGGCGCCAACGGCGCGGGCAAGACGACGCTCTTGAAGATGGTCGCGGGCGAGCTGGCCCCGGACACCGGCAAGGTGACGCTCGGGCACAACGTGGTGGTGGGCTATTACGCGCAGCACCACGCGGACAAGCTCGACCGTGACAACACCATCATCGAAGAGGTGCGGCCTCTGGCGGCGGACAAGCCGGAGAGCTACGTGCGCGGCGTGCTGGGCGCGTTCCTCTTCAGCGGCGACGACGTGGAGAAGCCCATCGGCGTGCTGAGCGGTGGCGAGCGCGCGCGCGTGGCCCTGGCGAAGCTGCTGCTGACTCCGTCCAACTTCCTGCTGATGGACGAGCCGACGAACCACCTGGACCTGGATTCGTCGGAGATGCTGATTGAAGCGCTGAAGCTGTACGGCGGCACGCTGTTGTTCGTGAGCCACAACCGCAGCTTCATCAACGGCCTGTGCACGCACGTCTGGGAGGTGGCGGACGGGAAGCTCACGTCGCACCCGGGCAACCTGGACGAATACCTCTACCACCAGGAGCAGCAGCGGCTGGCGGCGGAGGGCGCGGAGAACATCACGTCCGGCGGCAAGGGCACGGGGGCGGGCGCGGCGACGGTCTCCGAGAAGGAGCGCAAGCGGCTGGAGGCGGAGGCGCGCCAGCGTCGCTCGGTGGTGGAGGGCCCCATCAAGAAGGAGATCGCGAAGCTGGAGGAGCGCATCGCGAAGGTGGAGACCGAGCAGAAGGAGCGCGAGGCGCAGCTCGCGGACCCGGTGCTCTACAACGACTTCGCTCGGGCGAAGCCGCTGATGGACGGGCACCGCGCGGGCAAGGAGGAGCTGGAAGACCTCTATGCCCGGTGGGAAGTCGCGCAGGAGAAGCTGGCGGCGGCGCAGGCCTGAGCTCCGAACCCATGGACCTGGACGCGTGGCTGGGGCGGTTGGGATTGAATCCCGCCCCGAGCAGCCTGGAGGAGATTCGCGAAGCCTTGCGGGTCCAGACGGAGCAGGAGCACCGCTCCCAGGGGGACGGGGACACGGAGTGGATGCGGCTGTGCTGCGTGCAGTTGTTCCACGCGGGCCTGCTGGAGGATGTCCTCCGCATCTGGCGGGCGAAGCGGGCCAGCATGGACGCGGCCGCGTCCATCGATGTCCAGTTCCTCTGTGGCGCGGGGCTGGAGCGGACGAAGGAATCCCTCGCCTCGCAGGCGTCGGATGAGGCCCGGAAGGCCTTGCGGTACTTGGAAGAGTGCGAGGCCGCCGGGGACTTTGAGGACTTCACCGTCGCGGGCTATTTGAAGCGCTGCGCGGCGTATTACGGCACGCAGCCCTGAGCACGGCCAGCGCTACTGGATGTCGAAGGTCTTCCGGACCGGGACGCCGCCGCGTTCAATCTGCAGCTCGATGCGCCGGGCCTCCCGCAGGGTCATGAAGGCTTCCAGGGCCTTGTCCGGGCCGTCCAGGTCCAGCCCGTTGATGCGCTGGAGCACGTCCCCGTTGCGCAATCCCAGCCGCGAGTAGAACGAGCCGTCCTTGATGGAGAACAGCTTGAAGCCCACGGGACGGCCTTCCTTGAAGGCGGGGACCACGCGGGCCTCCATGGACAGCTCGTCCAGGTGCGCGAGCGCTTCGGTGAGGTCCTCGCGGGGCACGACGTGGGTGTCTGGTCCCGTGGCGCGGATGCCCTTGCCCAGGCCGGAACCCCCTGGCATCGCGGCGCCTGGATGGGCATTCACCGGGGTCGGGCCCGTGCCCGGCAGGGACGCGCCGTCGATGTATTCGAGCCGCCCGTCGACCACGAACACGATGCGCTCCCGCTCGATGGCGAAGACCCGGGCGCCCTTGAAGGCATCACTGACCATCAGGCTGCGAGCGACGCCTCCTGAAAGTTCGTGGATGGAGGCCATCGACCACCGAGGATCCTGTGAGACCAGCGTCCCGAGCAGCCGCAGGGGCAGTGTGCTCCGGGGGAGGTGAGGGCCTGGCTCCACTTCCATGGGGCTCGGGAGGGAAAGGCCCGTGAGCCTTGCCAGGAGGTCCGTGTCCAGCGCCGGTCCGGACGGAGTGCGCGATGGCACCCGCGCCGTGCTTTCCCTGGCACGAGGCGATGGCATCAGGACGCCGATGAACACCTGATTCACGATGAGCGCCGCTGTCAGCGCGCACGAAAAGACAAGCAAGGCAAAGCCGCCCTGCACGGACCTGCGCATCCCATGGTTCATGAATCCCTCCCTTGGCGAAGCGTGGGAGGCATGAGCAAGACCAGGGCCAGGGGCCGTGGAAGGCATGCTCACGACGGAATGACCGCGCGCCGCGGCCCTTTGGCGGACGTCTTGTCAGGCCTTGGGGCGCCGTGAGGGACAGCCTGTCAGGCGCGCGGCAGGGGGCTACTTGAACAGCTTTGACAGCAGCCACACCACGGCGGACTCGGTGGTACCGGTGTTCAGGTACTGGGACCTGCGGCCGGCGGACTCACTGGCCCGCGCCTTCGTCAATTCACCGGAGTAGGGCACGGAGCCCTCCGGGGCGCAGCTTCCACAGAACAGCCGCTCCTCCCAGACGAACCCGTAGCGCGGCTCCATCCGTCGCCCGCAGGTCGTGCACGCGGGCTCGTCGCCCAGCAGCACCTTGGGCCGCAGGTTCATGCTCCGGGGCGCGCTCTCGCTCTCATACTCATGCTCGAAGTCCGCGGCGTGGAGCTCCGGAGCCTGCTCGTCCCGTGCCCGGGGCGCCGGTGTCGTCGCATTCAGGAGCCGGGTCACCTCTTCCCGGTCCATCGCCACGCCCCGGCACTTCACGCAGACGTCCACCGTCACGTCCCGCAGCTCCACCGCGGACAGCGGCGCGCTGCCACATCCGGGACAGGTGGGAGCCCGCCGCCCGCAGGACGGACAGCCGGGGACGTATTGGAGTCCCGCGTCACAGCCCCGGCACCGCCCGGGCCTTCCCTTCGCCTGCTCGAACACGGCCTCCATCACCGGACCGGTGACGACCGTGCCCAGCGCCTCCGCGTCGAGCCAGCCGGCGCCGCAGTTGCCGCACTCGTCGCGCTCCAGGCCCCGGGCGTGGGTGCTGCGCATCGTCGTCTGGCAGTAGGGGCAGGGACACGGCTGCATGGGCCCCCAAGCCTAGCGGGTCTTTCCCGGAAGAGGGACCCCCGGGGTGGGGACCCGGCGTCTTCAGCTGGCGCGGCGACGCTTGTCGCGCTTGGACCGGGGCTCGGGCGGCTTCGGCGGGCCGGGGGCCGGCTCGCGCAGCTCCTCGGGGATGGCCAGGGACTGGG
>NZ_RAWD01000512.1:0-4238 GCF_003612065.1 Corallococcus sp. CA047B | reverse complement strand
CCAACAGCCACCCCACCCCCACCCCCAACGCGAGCCCGATGGCCGCGTGCAACACATACGGAAGGAACCAGAGCCCGGAGCGGGTCAACGTGCTCAGCGGGAACTCGAGATCCTTCGCGTAGCGGGTGTACTCCGGCTTCTGCTTCAGCAACCCGATGATGACCTTTTTGTAGTTGCGCAGTTGCTCCAGCCCGATGCCCAGGATGCCCACGTTGACGGGCGAGTGCGGATCCAACGGCGTGTCCGAGTGCTCGTGGTGCAGCCGGTGCATCACCACCCACGCCTTCGGATCCAGGCCGGTGAGCCAGTTGCCACCCAGGATGACGGCCCTGCGCAATGCCGGGTGGAGCCGCACGGCCTTGTGCGCCACGGAGCGGTGGTAGCCCACCGTGATCATGAGGATGTTGAGCAGGTACGTCCCAAGGAAGGTGGCGCCACAGACGGCCAGGTACATGGGGGCTCCAGCATCGCCGTGGTGTTACCGACGAGTAGGTTACTTTCAGGTAACCTACTGACCAGTAGCCTTGAGGTCAACCTGGCGGCCTGCCTTGCCCTCCGCCACTGCGTTGAACGGGGTGCCGTCACCCAGAAGGGATTTCAGGGAGGCGATGCCGGAATCAGGTCGCGGATGTTGCGAAGCCTGTCCACCATTCCCTGGATGACTTCGTGATGTTCCACGCCGAGTTTCGGATGGAGAGGAATGACTGGGGTGTCCCGCCAGCTTGGATCGCGGAGGATCATCGGCGGTGACTGCAATGCAAGTGGATGCAGGGCTTGCAGCAAGTCATCCCAGGAGTTCCTGTCGCTGGGAAACTCCAGCCAGAAAGGCGTTTCTGCCAACGTGTGCCAGCGCCAGGGACTCAGGTAAAAGTAGAAGTCATGCCCCGCGAGCCGAACCGTCCGATAGTAGGACAGCTTGGAGCCGCCGCTCGGTCCCCGAACACAAATCTTCTGCTCGACGGCGGACTCACAGACTTCATCGACGAGGGCCCCGAACTGGAAGATCCGCTGCCCGATGCCTGCCGACAACTCCTCCTGACGCAGCGGAAGAAAAGCCGTCGTATCCTCGCGCGTGCACAATCCCAGGAGCTGGTTCAGGTTCTCGGAGGAAACACGGTCCCCCTGGGAGAGGGCCGCACTCTGGAGGCTCTCCAGGAACGGCTTCCAGGCGGAGATGGCGAGAAACCTGTTCGGCCCCACTTGAGCGACGGACTGTCGCTCACTCTCGAAAGCGGCAGATTCCTGGAAGCCCTCCTTGCAGCGCACCAGAAGCTCTCGCCACAGCATCTGGCGCCGTGCTTCCGGCACGATGAACAGCAGCGTCGTCGGTCTATCTGACGGAAGCGCCCGAAGGTACGACACGGGCTGGTGGTCGGTCAGCCCCGCCCAGAACTTCGCTTCAATGAAGAGGACCGGAGCTCCGCTCTTGTCGGCGCCGCGCAGATCCGGACGTGCGGCGTTCTCCTCGCTTTGCTGCGCCGAGAAGGACACCACCTGTGGCGGAGGAACCCCCAACCCCTCCAGGAATCGCAGGACCGCCTGACGCAGGTACTCGTTCTGGCGCAGGATGAACGCGAGCGCCTCCGTGGCCACGTTTTCAGGATGGGCGCTGAGACGTGACGCCAGATGCCCCAGCAAGCTGTCGTGAGGGTTCATGCGCGAGAGCCTTCAGCGACGAGGTCGCGGGCTCAAGGCCTTCGCGCGTTCCACTCCCCGAAAACAAAAAAGGCCGGCTGCCCAGGGGCAACCGGCCTTCTTCTTTTGGAGCCGACATCCGGATTTGAACCGGAGACCTACTGATTACGAATCAGTTGCTCTACCAACTGAGCTATGTCGGCGCGACGGCTGAAAGCGGCGCGTAAGTACCATCCACGTTCTGGGCCCGCAAGCAGAATCTCCACCCCCGCTTCACCGCCCGCCGCCACCGCCGCTTCTTCCATCCAGAAGCCCTGACATTCATGACACGGCGCATCCGGTGGAGTGACACACCGCGTCGGCTAAGTGCGCGTCTTTTCTCCACAATTTGGAGAAATGCCGGACTCCGCAGCGGTTGACCCCCTGTTGAGCCTGTGCACATAAGGGCCCCGCTTTCCCCTGTGGCCCCCATTCAGGGTGGGCCCTCAAGGAGCACATTCCATCATGGCCAGCGAAGAGACTTTCATGCGCGCCCCGGCCCCTACGCCCAAGCGCACCATCTACACGGAGGCGATGGAGATCTTCCACTTCGCGGCGGATCTCATCGGCCTGGACAAGCGCGTGCGTCTGGAGCTCGAAGAGCCCGACTACGAGCACATCTTCTACGTCACCGCGAAGCTCAAGGACCGGCTCGTCCCCCTGCTGCCCGAGGAGGCCAAGTCCTTCGCCGACCTGTCCGTCACCCAGGTGCGCAACACCGAGGGCCTGGAGCGCCTGGCCAACGGCAACATCATCCTCAACGGCCGCGCCCTCCTGGGCTCCGACGTCGCCATCCGCCACGGCCACCTGCGCCTGCCGGACGGGCTCGTCTACCAGCTGGTCCCCGGTGAGTCGCAGCGCTTCAAGGCCTACCGCGTCCAGCACAACCAGGCCCGCGGCCCCTACAAGGGCGGCCTGCGCTACCACCGCGAGGTGTCCCTGGACCTCTTCAAGGCGCTCGCCGCGGAGATGACCTGGAAGACCGCCATCGCGGAAGTCCCCTTCGGCGGCGGCAAGGGCGGCATCCAGTTGGATCCGCGCGAGTACGGCCGCGAGGAGATCGAGGCCATCACCCTGCGCTTCATGTACCGGCTCAAGAGCCTCATCGGGCCGAACATCGACATCCCGGCGCCGGACGTGGGCACGAACCCGGAGATCATGGCGCTGCTCTACCGCCAGTTCTCCGACGGTGAGCGCGAGCGCCACAACCTGCGCGGCATCGTCACCGGCAAGGACGTGCGCATCGGCGGTTCCGAAGGCCGCGGCAAGGCCACCGGCCAGGGCGTCGCGTTCTGCATCGAGGACTACTACGCCGACCGCGGCGAGAGCGTGAAGGGCAAGACCTTCGTCCTCCAGGGCTTCGGCAACGTGGGCAGCCACGCCGCCATCATCCTGGGCAACATGGGCGCCCGGCTGCTCGCGGTGAACGACGCCGACGGCTCCATCTTCAACGGCGACGGCATCGACGTGAACGCGCTGGCCGCCTACGTGTCGGACCCCAAGAACCTCAAGCGCTCCGTCATCGGGTTCCCCGGCGCCCAGCGCATCGAGAAGAAGGACCTCTGGGACGTGCAGGCGGACATCCTCGTCCCCGCCGCCCTGGGTGGCGAAATCACCGCCGACGTCGCCGAGCGCCTCAAGGTGAAGCTCATCGCCGAAGGCGCCAACGGCCCCACCACCCCGGAAGCCGACCGCGTCCTGCAGAAGCGCGGCATCGAGCTCATCCCGGACATCATCGCCAACGCCGGCGGCGTGACGGTCAGCTACTACGAGTGGATCCAGAACAAGCGCATGGAGCGCTGGAGCGAGGCGGAAGTCGATCAGCGCCTCGAGCGCGCCATGAAGCGCAACTACCGCATCATCCGCGACATCTCGCGCAACCAGCCGCGCAAGACGGAGATGCACGACAGCCGCCCGTACTGCATCGGCAAGGCCGTGGACAGCCGCTGCGCCGCGATGATCCTCGCGCTCAAGCGCATCGAGGCCCACTACCTGCTCGAAGGCTTCTCGCAGTAGGCATCCGCGTCAAAGCCGCTTCGAGTCCCACGCCCGGGGCACGGTGTCTTCCCTCTTCGAAGGGGAAGGGCCGTGCCCCGCGGTCTTTCAGTGCATCACCCGCTCGCGGTCCACCAGGAGCAGCGGCGCGTCGTCCATCGTCTCGTACGCCACGATGCGCAGGCCCACGCCACGGCTGTTGCCCGGACGCCCGTCCTTGCGCCCGAAGGCCAGCGCCACCTGGTAGCGCACCTCGCACAGGCACGTCATCTCCGTGCCGTCCTCGCCCGCGAACGTCACCTTCAGCTTCTCGCCCAGGCCCAGCGAGTCGCGCACCTCGATGAACATGCCCCGCGCGCTGATGTTGCGGCCGATGCCCCGCATCATCCCGTCCTGCGTGGACAGGTACACGGTGAAGATCTTGTCGAATCGGAGGTGGTTACGACGTTCCTGCGGCTGGGTGTTCATGGCGGGGAGAGCCTCCGAAACAGGGGGTGACAGGGACAAACTACATGGTGGCTACATGTAGGCAACTTATCTACCTACATCCACCCCGCCCCACCAAGCCC
>NZ_RAWD01000511.1:0-4258 GCF_003612065.1 Corallococcus sp. CA047B | reverse complement strand
GTCATGGGGGGCAGGACTCTAACCGCCGCGACCGGGGGTGCCAGTCCGTCTCAGGGAGGGGTGGATCCGGCCAACCGGGAGGCCGCCACGGCCCGGACCTCCGGGGAGGGATCCCGCTCCCGGGCCAGCTCCAGGAGCAGCACGCCCACGGGCTTGGGCAGCTTCGCGTTCGACGCATGGAGGGCCTGGGTGCGCTCCTTCACGCCCTGGGACAGGCGCTCGGCCACCTGCTGATCCGCGCAGGTGCGGACGCCGGGGTGCTGCTGGCGCAGGAGCAGCTCCGCGTCCGCGAGCTTCGCCTCCGCGAGGCGCACCGCGTCCTGGGCGGTGCGCTCGAAGGTGGCCAGGTCCTCCGGGAACTCCGTCTTCACCGCGCGGGCGCGGGTGATGGCCTCGGCCGCGTACCGGGCATCCACCACGGCCGCGCACAGTTGCCGGGCGGCCGCGAGCGGCACCCCACCCTCCGCCGACACCGCCTCGTCCCGCGCGGTCGTCTGGGCCCACACCGCGAGCTGCCGGGCCGCCACCGCCGCGGAGAAGGCCTGGTGGCGCTGCTCGCGCAGCTGCACCCAGCGCCAGAGCACCACTGGATCCGTGCCGCCGGATTCATAGACGCGCTGGTACTGGCTGGCGGCCTGTTCCAACTGCCCGCTCAGGTCCAGGAGCGCCGCGACGGTGAGGTACAGCTCCGGGCTGCTGGCGCGCTCGCGCAGGGACTCCAACCGCACGGCGACCTCGTAGCCGGCCACGGGCGCGGGCAGCGCGGAGAGCACCGTGCGCAGCGACTCCAGCGCCTTCTGACGGATCAGCGGGTTGCGCGCCGTGCGCAGCGCCTCCAGGAGCGGATCCACCACGCGCACCGACACGTGCTGCCCCAGCTCCTCGGCGGCCTGCCAGCGGTCCAGCGGATCCGGCGCGACGAGGGCGCGCTTCAGGTCCTCCAGGTCGCGCAGGTAGTGGCCGGCCTGCATCGCGCGGGCGGCGGGCTCCGTGCGGGCCAGGGCGCCCTGTTCGGCGCGGGCGCGGGCGAGGCGCGCGGGGAAGCCCGTCAGCTTGGGCCCCAGCGGGTGGACCTTCACCTTCGCCTCGGCCTCATCCACGAGCCCGGAGACGAGCAGCCCTTCCACTTCCAATTCCAGCAACCGGACGCGGGCCTCCTCGCGGTGCACGCCCGAGGCGAAATCGCGCAGGTAGGCGAAGAGCTTCCCGGCGTCGGTGGCCTGGACGTAGCTCTCGTCGTCCAGCTTCCGCTCCAGCTCATCGCGGGGCGTGCCTTCCGCCTGCCCCTTCAGGAGGGTCACCATGCGCGCCAGGTCGGTCGTGGCGCGCATGTCGCGCGTCTCGGCCGCCTGCAGCAGGGCCCGGGCCTCGTCCTTGTGGGTGCCGTCCGGATGCTCCGCGAGGAACTGCCGCCACCCGGCCTCCGTGTCCGCCTGCTTCGCCGCGTTGAAGCGCAGGCCCTCCAGCAGGGACTTCACCACCCGGCGCTGCGGCGCGTCCGGATACGTCTCCAGGAAGCGCTTGTAGGCGAGGACCGAGTGCAGGCGCTTCGCCTCGTCGAACTCCAGGCCCTCGATGCGCCCCTGCGCCGTGGTCGCCTCCGGATCATCCGGGTACTCGCGCAGGAAGTCGCGGTAGGCCTGGACGGTGTCCTGTTCGCTCGCGCGCTCGAAGGACGTGTGCGAGCAACCGGTGGCCAGCAGCAGCAGGGCGAGGGCGCGGCGGAAGGTGGGCATTCGCCTCCAGCAATACCCCACCCGCCCCCCGGCGAAAACCCGAGCCGTCCTGCCCGGTTGCCTGGGTGGTTTTTTTGACCACACGGGCCACCGGGGCGAGCCTGTGCCCCAGGACGCTACAGGGAGAGGTGGCCATGAAGCTGGGCACATGGATGGCGATGCTGGCGATGACGACGGGCTGCGCGACCGGGTCGCCCGTGGGCGGCTGGGTGGCCTCGGAGACGGTGCGCTACCACTCCGCCTCGCCGCCGGCCTTCCCCCGCGCCGCGCTGTCCGCGTCTGTGACGCCGCGTGAGAGCCCCCGCGCCCCGACGTCCGCCGAGCGTCCCGCCAAGGCCCGTCCGGACTCGGCGACGAAGGGCACGTCGGTGGCGAAGGCGCCCTCGAACAAGGCGAAGACGCGCCCCACCGTCACGCCCGCGAAGAAGACCGCCGCGAGCCCGGTGCCCGTCGCCAACCCGAGGGAGCGCGTGCTCGCCACGGCGCGCTCGCTGGTGGGCGAGTCGTCCGTCCAGGTGAATGGCCGGCGCTACCCGGCGGACTGCACGGCGCTCATCGAGGCCACGTATGCGCAGGCGGGCCTGACGTTCCGGGGCACGTTGAAGCCCGGGGACAACGGCGTCACCGCGCTCTACCGCTACGCCCGCGCGAACGGCCACGTGTACACGGAGGGCCGCCCCGTGCCGGGGGACCTGGTGTTCTTCCGTGAGACGTACGACCAGAACCGCGACGGTCGCCGCAACGACGGCCTCACGCACGTGGGCCTCGTGGACGGGGTGGACTCGGATGGGACCGTCACCGTCATCCACCGCGTGAGGCGCGGCGTGGTGCGCTACCGGATGAACCTGGCGCGCCCCCACCTGCCCCGCGATCCGAAGACGGGCGAGGTGCTCAACGACATGCTGCGCAACCCCGGCCCCGGACAGACGCACGTCCTCACCGGGCAGCTCTTCGCCGCGTTCGGCAGCGTGCTGCCCGCCGGTACGGGGAAGCCCGTGGCGGTGGCGGCCCGGTAGGCCCCCTGCCCCACCGGAACGGCGGGGCCCCCAACGCAGAAAGCCCGTCGGTCACGACCGGGGCGCTTCCGGAACCAGCCGGAGCGCCGCCAGGGAGACCGACGGGCCTGCACTGCGTTTCTCGATGAATCCGACGGCCTGTCGGTCGCGACCGGGGCACTTCCGGAACCAGCCGGAGCGCCGCCGGTAAGAGCGACGGGCCTGCACTGCCTTCTTCAAGAAATCCGACGGCTACGTGGCGGACGGCACCCGCGCGGTGCGGTCCCACGCGGCGCGCTGCGAGTTGCGCAGGAAGCGCCAGAAGCCCACGGCGATCGCCATGTTCATGGTGACGAAGTAGTAGGCCACGGAGGCCACGCGCTTCGCGGCGCCACTCTTGAACACCGCGGCCTTGCCCAGGTACGCCAGGGCGTAGAACAGCGCCTGGCCCAGCAGCGTCACCTGGTAGAAGGTGCTGTCGAGCAGGAACAGGTTCGCCAGCAGCGCGGCCACCATCAGCGCGGGCGCGCACCAGCGCAGCAGCTTGTGCGACCAGAACGCGAACGCGGGGAAGCCCGCCGTGGGCAGCAGCAGCCCGGGCACGAGCTTCAGGCTCTGGAAGTTGCCCGCCGCGATGCGCGCACGCCGACCGAACTCCTTGCCGTAATCCTCCGTCGTCTCCTCGTGGGCGACGGCGTTCTCCTCGTAGTTGACCTTGTAGCCCGCCTCCATGATGCGCAGCGGAATCACGAAGTCATCCACGATGGTAGACGCGGGAAGCTGCGTGAAGAGCGAGCGACGGATGGCGTACAGGCCGCCGTTGGCCCCCACCACCGCGCCCCGCTTGCCCTCGTACATCTTGATGAGGGACTCGTAGCTCCAGTAGGCGCTCTCCTCGTAGTCCTGCTTCGTGGGGTTGTAGAGGCGCAGCTTGCCGCAGACGGCGCCGACCTCCGGATCCTCGAAGTGGCGCACCAGCTTCCGCACCGCGTCCGCGTCGATCATCGTGTTCGCATCCGACAGGAGCACGATGTCGCCATGGGCGGCGGGGATGCAGCGGTTGAGCACCGTCGTCTTGCCGGCGCGGGCCGCGGGCGACAGCCGCACGCGGGGATCCGTGCACTTCTGCACGAGTCCATCCGTCCCGTCCGACGAGCCATCCGAACCGATGAGCACCTCGAAGCGGTCAGCCGGGTAGTCCAGCGCCAGGCTGTTCTGGAGCTTCTGCTCGATGCAGCTCGCCTCGTTGTAGGCGGCCACCACCAGGCTCACCGACGGCAGCGGCCCGGCGGGAGCGCCCACCCGAGCGGCCTCACCGGCACGCATCCGTCGCGCGTTCTGGAAGACCTGCGCCATGCCCTCCAGGGCGAACAGGCTCAGGGGATAGAGAAAATACGTGTGCACGAGTGCCAGCGCCGCGCACCAGAAGAAGACCTCCGCCATCGACCAACCCTCCGAACCCCGAGTCCTCGCTGCCCAGGCACTAAGCAAGGCCCGTGCCCTGTCCGCGCACGGGGGGAGGGAGGG
>NZ_RAWD01000510.1:0-4288 GCF_003612065.1 Corallococcus sp. CA047B | reverse complement strand
CTCGTGGCCACTGCCCCCGCTGAGTCGAAGCCGGCGCACGAAGGAGGTCACTGACCGTCATGGCCGAGACCGCTCACGCACTCCCGCTCGACCCGCTCGAGCCCCGGGACCTCGTCGCGCCGCACCACGACGACAAGTCCCTCAATGAGACGCTGCTGGACCATGTCTGGCGCAAGCCCGGCAAGGGCTGGTTCATGATGCTGGGCATCACGTCCGCCGCCCTGGGACTGCTCGTCATCGGCGTCACCTACACCCTGGCGCGCGGCATCGGCGTGTGGGGCAACAACCAGCCGGTGGGCTGGGCGTTCGACATCGTCAACTTCGTCTGGTGGGTCGGTATCGGCCACGCCGGTACGCTCATCTCCGCCATCCTCCTGCTCTTCCAGCAGAAGTGGCGCACGAGCATCAACCGCTTCGCGGAAGCCATGACGCTGTTCGCCGTCATGTGCGCCGGCCTGTTCCCGCTGCTCCACACGGGCCGTCCCTGGTTCGCGTTCTGGCTGTTCCCCTACCCCAGCACCCTGGGCGCGTGGCCGCAGTTCCGCTCGCCGCTGGTGTGGGACGTGTTCGCCATCTCGACGTACCTCACGGTCTCCGCGCTCTTCTGGTTCGTGGGCCTCATCCCGGACCTGGCCGCCCTGCGTGACTCGTCCAAGACGAAGCTGCAGCGCACCATCTACGGTCTGTTCGCCCTGGGTTGGCGCGGCTCCGGCCGGCACTGGCACAACTATAAAATCGCCTACCTGCTGCTCGCCGGCATTTCGACGCCGCTGGTCGTGTCCGTGCACACCATCGTGTCGTTCGACTTCGCCGTGTCGCAGATCCCCGGCTGGCACGCGACCATCTTCCCGCCCTACTTCGTGGCCGGCGCCGTGTTCAGCGGCTTCGCGATGGTCATCACGCTCATCGTGCCCGCTCGCAAGTACCTGGGCCTCCGGGACGTCATCACCGACCGCCACCTGGAGAACATGAACAAGGTCATCCTCGCGACGGGCCTCATCGTGTCCTACGGGTACATGATGGAGCACTTCATCGCCTGGTTCTCCCAGAACCAGTATGAGATCTGGACCTTCTACGTGAACCGCGCCACCGGCCCCTACGCTGGCGTGTACTGGCTGATGATCGCCTGCAACGTCATCACCCCGAACATCTTCTGGTTCAAGAAGTGCCGCACCAGCATCCCCATCATGTGGGTGGCCTCCATCGCCGTGAACATCGGCATGTGGTGCGAGCGCTTCATCATCATCGTCACCTCGCTGAGCCAGGACTTCCTGCCCTCGTCATGGGACATCTACCGCCCCACGTGGGTGGACTGGTCCATCTACATCGGCACGCTGGGCCTGTTCGGTACCCTGTTCCTGCTGTTCCTGAAGTTCGTTCCCGCCGTCGCGGTGAGCGAGGTGAAGGAGCTGCAGCTCGAGCTGAAGCACGCAGCCCACGCCGCCAACGGCCACCACGGCACGGATTCCGCCGCGGTCACGCACGGAGCGCACTAGCGTCATGGAAGCCAAGGTCCTCGATTCCTGGGTGTTGGCGGAGTTCGCCACGCCGGATGCCCTCGTGGATGCCACCCGGCAGATGCGCGAGAAGGGCTTCCAGGGCATGGACACCTATTCTCCGTACCCGCTGCACGGCGGGTCGGAAGCGCTGGGGTTGCCCCCTTCGCGGGTGCCCTTCATCGCCCTGGGTGGCGCGCTCACCGGCATGGTCACCGCGCTCGCGATGCAGACGTGGATGAACACCATCGACTACCCGCTCAACATCGGCGGTCGTCCGCTGCTGAGCCTCCCGGCCTGGGTGCCCATCACGTTCGAGCTGACCGTGCTCTTCTGCGCGTTCGGCATCGTCTTCGGGCTGCTCGGCCTCAGCAAGCTGCCCCAGCCGTATCACCCCGCCTTCGAGTTCGAAGGCTTCCGCAGCGCGTCCACGCACGGCTACTGGCTGAGCGTGCCCCACCCCACGGGTCAGGACGCGACGGACACCACGAACCAGTTGAAGTCCCTGGGCGCCACCCAGGTGACCGTCGTCTCGGGAGAGAACGAATGAGGTGGCTCATCCCCGCCGCGGGGCTCGCCGCGCTCACCGGCTGCAACGTCAGCAGTGAATTCCTCCAGCGCATGGAGACCCAGGCCAAGTACGAGTACTACGAGGCCTCCGAGTTCTGGCCGGACGGCCGCGCCATGCGCGTGCCCCCCGCCGGCACCATTCCGCGCGAGCGCCCCGTGGGCAACCCCGGCATCAGCACCGGCCGGGCCAACGGCATCGCGGTGACGAACGTCCCCATGACGGTGGACAAGCCGCTGCTCGCCCTGGGTCAGAAGAAGTACAACATCGTCTGCGCGCAGTGCCACGGCGTGCTGGGCGACGGCAACAGCATCGTCGCGGAGAACATGGCCCTGCGCCTGCCGCCGTCGCTGCTGGAGCTGGCGGACAAGCCCGCAGGTCACTTCTACACCGCCATCAACGAGGGCTACGGCATCATGCCGTCCTTCTCGGGTGAGCTCGACACGCGTGAGCGCTGGGCCGTCGTCGCCTACGTGCGCGCGCTGCAGGCCGCCCGCAGCACCCCCGGGGCGCAGCCCGTCCCGCAGGAGAATCGATGACTGCCATGGAGCGCTACACCGGCACGCCCAAGTTGATGGTGCCCGCGTTCGGCCTGGGTGTGGTGGGCCTCGTGCTCACCGCCGTGGGGTTCTTCATGAACCCCGAGGCCACCAGCTTCAGCTACCTGCTGGGCTTCACCTACTGGGTGGGCATCAGCGTGGCCGCCCTCATCATGCTGGCCATCTTCCACACGGCGAAGGCCAAGTGGCTCATCGTCCTGCGCCGCGCCATGGAGACCATGGCCGTGTCGGTGCCCGTCTTCGCGGTGCTCTTCCTGGGGCTCATCCCGGCGCTGAAGTACCTCTACCCCTGGTTCCCGGGTTCGCCCCTGTTCGCGAACATCCACGGCGTGGAGGTGGAGCACCTGGCCCACAAGCAGCACGGCTACCTGAACCCCACGTTCTTCGGCATCCGCCAGGTCATCTACTTCGCGGTGTGGATCTTCGTGAGCACGCGCCTGTACGGCTGGAGCACGAAGCAGGACGAGTCCGGCGGGCTGGACCTCACCGTCAAGCAGCGCCGCTTCTCCCCCGGCGCCCTGCCCTTCCTGGCGCTGACCATCACGTTCGCGTCCTTCGACTGGCTGATGAGCCTCACGCCGATGTGGCAGTCCACCATCTACGGCGTCTACTACTTCGCGGGCAGCTTCCTGGCCGCCTTCTGCATGCTGATGCTCATCACGGTGAACGCCCAGGGCAAGGACCTGTACGGCAGCGTGGTCAAGATTCCGCACTACCACAACCTGGGCAAGCTCATGCTCGCCTTCACGGCGTTCTGGGCCTACATCGCCTTCTCCCAGTTCCTCCTCGTGTGGATCGCCAACATCCCTGAAGAGGCCCCGTGGTACGGCCTGCGCATGTTCGGCCCGTGGCGCAACCTGTCCATCGCGCTGTTCTGGCTGCACTTCGTGCTGCCCTTCTTCACGCTGCTGTCACGCACGCTGAAGGAGAAGCCCCGCCTGCTGGCGGTCATCGCGGTGTATCTGCTTCTCATCCACGCGGTGGACCTGTACTGGCTCATCTGGCCGGCGTTCTCCGGTGAGGCCGGTCCGACGTTCCACTGGACGCTCATCACGGCGTTCGTGGGCGTGGGTGGAGTCTCGGTGGGCTACGCCCTGTTCCGGGCGCGCGGCCGGTACACGCTGCCGGTGAAGGACCCCTACATCGCGGAGTCCCTGAGGTACGTGCAGCCATGAAGAAGACCCAGTCCGAAATCGAGTCGCGGGTCATCGTCGGTGCGCATGGCGTCGCGGCCGAGGAAGACCACATCGTCATGGGGAAGGTCGTGGGCGTCGGTGTTGGCGCCATGGTCCTCTTCTTCGTGGGCGCCGTGTGGGCCTGGCGCATCCAGGTCGTCACCATGGAGGAGGCCCAGCCGAACGGTCCTCCGCCCCGTCCCGCCGCGGTGGGCCAGTACGAGATTGGCATCGTGAACCAGCGCCTGTTCGAACAGGACTGGCGCGCGGTGGAGAAGCTGGGCGGCCAGCAGCAGGCCGTGAAGAACGGCTGGGGCGACCAGCCGGGCATCACGGCCCACAAGACCATTGACCAGGCCATGGACCAGGTCATCGCGTCCGAGGCCGAGAAGGCCCGGCAGCCGGCCCCGACGCCCGCTCCCGAGCCGGCGCCCGCGCCGCAGACCCCGCCCCCGGCGCCCGCGCCGAAGAAGTAGGCTCCACCCGCCC
>NZ_RAWD01000050.1:0-36692 GCF_003612065.1 Corallococcus sp. CA047B | reverse complement strand
CGCCCGCACGCATGTGGCCCTCCGCGAAGCGATGCGAGAGGCACTCGCAACCGTGCGGCCACAGGACGCAGCGACCTGGTTCGCCTACTGCGGCTACCCGCCTCAACCGCCGTGATCACCGTGGTAGGACGGCGCCCAGGTGCCGGCCCTCACTGCTCGGGGGCTGGCGCCATGTTGCACGTATGTCGCAGGAGGCTGCGGAACGGGTTGGGACGAACCGGGACAGGGCGGGACGCGGAGGGAAGTCGAATCCGAGTGGTTCCGGGCGGTTGCGAGGTAAGGGCGCGATTCTGCTGGGGTTTTCGCAACGCCGGCCGTGGGTTCGATTCCCTCCGCCTCCACCGTTGGCCCACGGGCGCCCATCCGTACTCGCGAATCATGGAGGTATTGCACTGACCGTGGCCTCTCCGATGCCCAGCAAGTGGGCAATCTGCTCGTACGAGAGGCCCTCCTCGTGGAAAGCGCGCACGATGGTCCGCCGCAACTTCTCCGGCGTGGGAAGTCCTTCGCTCATGCCCCGAGGAGATCAAACCTCGGCGATCGCGTCAAACGGGCTCTGGGTTAGCTCATTCGCCCGATCACTCCCTCAGAAAGCAAAGGGCCGAGTCCCCGAAGGAACCCGGCCCGCGCAGGGGGTCAACGATACGTTCGCCTACCTTACTTGCGGATGCAGCCAGTTTTATTGGTGATTGCCGTGGGACAGGCGACCGGCTTGAAGCTCACGGTAGGATTATCCGCGTTCTTGAACCAATCGAATCGCCAATAACAGCCCGGCCGCAATTGAGACGGCAGCATGGAGCATTGATCTCGACTGCTGATGCCGCCGTACTGGGCACCCCAACCACTGGAGGGAGCATTCCACTGAGGCGTACAGGCATTGAACATGCCAACACCCCCGCCAGGGATTAGCAGGTCGAAATGGGTGTCACCCGAAGGCCCTCCCGTATTAACAACCTGAACCACCATCTTCTTGCCATTCGCGGACCCGCTGGTGAATGTCAATTCGTAACAGGCGCAGCTCAAAGTGGCTTCTGACCCGCCGGGCACATACGCTGCGGCAACCCCATACGCCAGACTATCATTCACAGCCCATGGCTGATTGTTGTTACACATGAAGGCAGTACCACCATTCGCACCGCTTTGCGCATTCGGACTGAGCACGGTGACGCCATCGCTTGCGCAAGCTTTAACCGGACCGGTAACTGAGGCTTTCCCAGTCCACGAAGCGCTTCCTTTGGCACAATCCCAGTATCGGGTCGTCTTGCCCGTTTGTTGAGCCTCAGCCTCGTTGCCGATGCCGAGCATGAGCGCGAACGCAGCCACTACAGTCAGCGCTTGTCGAAGGGAGCCACTGTGACGAGTATTGGTCATCGTCGCAGCGTGGCCCCAACAGCGCGCGAGTGTCAATGAGCGACGCTGCCTCACACTTCACACCTCGTGCGTACCCGGCAATGCGCTGTTCGGCACGACCACCTCGCACCAGTTGAACCTACGGTAGGGGGGCGCTGGTATGCTGCCAGACCTCAACCGCCAGCCTGGATTACGAGAACGACCCGCGGCGCGATCTCGTACTTGCCCTCGCGCTCTGGCCCAGTGCGAAGTGAAGCATCGCCGCGTCGGTGTCCTCTTCAATGCCCGCAGGGCGCACCCCATTTTAAATCTCTCCTTTAAAGCCCATTCAATTTCAGTCCCTGGTGCCCCGCGGGCTCGGGGCGTATTTCTGTCGATCGCCCGGCCAGGAGCACTGGAGCGCTCGACAAGGAACACGGGCCGCAGCAAACCCCTCTTTCTTTGAGGCAATAACACCATGACTGGAAGATGCTTCTCCCTCCCGTCTCACCAGCGATTTGGGCTCGTCGCAGCGCTCTGTGCCTCTGTCCTCCTGGGTTGTTCAGACCCGTCCTCTACCGGGAGCGATGCCGGCGTCGAAATGGATGCCGGGGATCGGACCGATGCCGGAGATCAAAACCCAACGGGTGACGCCGGTGTGGCCGACGGCGGCGGGAGTTCCGATGCCGGCGCTTCTCTCAAGAACAGTTGCCTGGGGCCCGCGAGCGCCAACGTGGCCAATGCGAGGTTGCCAGCGGGGTACTGTGCATGGACCTGGGCGACCATTTCTGATCCGCGAGGGTTGATCGTCGCTCCGAACGGAGACGTCCTGGTGGTCGAGCGCAGCGCGGGCCGAGTCACCGCGCTCTACGACTCGAACGGTGACGGCGTTTCGGATTCGTCCGAACGGGCGACGCTGGTCGAAGTCAGCGGGCTCAACCATGGCATCACACTGCACGACGGATTTCTCTATGCCTCTTCCGCGACGCGCGTCCTGCGTTGGCCGTTCGCAACCGGAATGAGGGCAGCGCTGAGCGGCCAGCAAGAAGTGGTGACCGGCATCCCCGCGGGCGGCCATGTCACCCGGACCATCATCTTCGACGCCGAAGGCCGCCTCTACGTGAGCGTCGGTTCAGCCGCGAACGTGGACAGCAACTCGACGCGCGCTCGCATTCGTCGCTTCACCGCGGCCCAGGTTCAGGCGGGCAACGTGGCCTTCACGGACGGCGAGGTGTTTGCCGATGGCCTTCGGAACGAAGCGGGCCTGCGTTTCGACAGCCAGGGCCGGCTGTGGGGTGTGGAAAACGGGCGAGACAACCTCAACCGTGCTGACCTCGGGGGCGACATCCACACCGACAATCCCGCTGAAGAGCTGAATCTCTTCGCTGAAGCCGGGCGGTTCTATGGCTACCCCTATTGCTTCAGTGAGTTCCTGCTTCCGGCTGGCGTGGGAATGGGCCCGAAGACACAGTGGGCAGATCCGGGCTTCATGAATGATGGCACCCACTCCGATGCGTGGTGCCGCGACGTCAACAATGTGGTGCCTCCAATGTTGGCGATGCCCGCTCACGTTGCGCCGCTCGACATCATCTTCTACGACGGCGCGTCCTTCCCGCCCGAGGTGGTCAACGACGCCTTCGTCAGCTTCCATGGTTCCTGGAATCGACAGCCCGCCCAGGGCTACGAGGTGGCGCGGGTGGTGTTCGAGAACGGGTTGCCGGTTCGCTACGAGCCGTTCTTCGAGTTCGACGGCACCAGCGACACCGCAGCCGGCTGGCCGCATCGGCCGGTGGGGTTGGGGGTGGGCCCCAATGGCGAGTTGTTCGTGAGCAGCGACGCGTCAGGCCAGATCATCGCAATCGGCTACCAGCGATAACCAGACGCCCCACGCTCAACTCGTGCGCACGTACAGCATCGCGTGGCTCACGACGCCTCTTACGCAACGGCCGCCCTGCCCACGGGGCGCGGGGCGGCCGTTCGACGTCTCAGTGCCCCAACACGTGGACCTGCACGGGCGAGTGCTGGTCCGTGGACGGTCCGGCCCCCAGGGCGCCCCAGCCATTGTCACCCCAGGCCCACACGGTGCCGTCCTGCTTCAAGGCAAACGTGGACTGCTGCCCCGCGGTGAGTGCCGAAACCCCCGTCAGGCCTGGCACCCGTCCTGGCACGCCGCGGTGGGTGGTCGTCCCATCCCCGAACTGGCCACGGTGGTTCCAACCCCAGGCCCACACGGTGCCGTCCTGCTTCAGGGCCAGCGAGTGGTATCGGCCCCCGGCAAGGGCGACGACACCTGTCAGGCCCGGCACCTGCACTGGCGAGGAGCTGCTGGTGGTCGTCCCATTCCCGAGTTGTCCGTAGTCGTTGTAGCCCCAGGCCCACACCGTGCCATCCTGCTTCAAGGCCAGCGTGTGGTAGGCGGCAGGGACAATGGCCGCGACATCCGTCAAGCCCTGGACCTGGACTGGCGTGAGGCGCTCAGCGGTCGTCCCGTCCCCGAGTTGACCTCTGGAGTTGAGCCCCCAGCCCCACACGGTCCCGTCCTGCTTCACGGCCATCATGTGGTGCCAGCCAGCTCGGAGCGTCACGACGCCCGTCAACCCCAGCACCTGGACCGGAACCGCGCGCGCGGCCTTCGAGCCGTCTCCAAGGGAGCCGTCGATATTCCAGCCCCAGGCCCACACGGTGCCGTCCTGCTTCAAGGCCAGCGAGTGATAGCCACCTGACGCGATCGCCACGACGTCCGTCAGACCCGGCACCGGCCCCGCGGTGGGACGAGGGACCGTGGTCCCGTCCCCCAGCTCATAGGCACCGTTGTCACCCCAGGCCCAAACGGAGCCGTCCTGCTTCAGGGCGAGCATGTGGGTGTCGCCTGGTGCAATGGCAGTCACCCCCGTCAGGCCCTGCACCTGCACTGGCGTGTCGCGGTTGACGGTCGTCCCATCCCCAAGGTTGCCAAAATTGTTTCGGCCCCAGGTCCACACGGTGCCGTCCTGCTTCAACGCCATGGTGGAGTAGTAGGAGCCCGCGATTCGAATCACGCGCCCCGACGGTGCCGTGCAGACCGTGCCCCCTTGCAGACCGAAGGAAGCGCTGGAGGAGAGCCCCAGCGCGTTGGTGACGGACACCGTCACCGCGGGCGTCGTGCCCTCGGGGATGCACGAAGGCGCCGTCCAGAGGACCTCGCTCGTCACACCGCCGCTGGAGGCCGCCCCCAGCGCCCCCACGTTGGTGGCCCAGGCGAAGGTGAGCGCGCTGTCCTGCGGGTCCTTCGCCCTCACCCTGAAGACGACGGTTCCCCCCTCCGCCGGAACACTGACGACGGACTGGAACGTCTCCACCACCTCCGGCGGGAAGCGCGCCTGCGTCGAGGGCCCAACGCAGACGCCCAGCGTCCCTGTTGTCTGCCCTCCCCTGCCGTCCGCCACCGTCACCCTCAGCGAACACCGGGCGCACGCGCTTCCCATGGGCGGCTGCGCTGTCGGCGTGAAGCTCGCGTTCGGAGAGGTCTCATCCGTCCACGTGCCCTGGCAATCCGACGTCCACTGGTAGCCCAGGCTGTCCCCATCCGCATCACCCGCCACGGCCGTCACGGACGTGGCCTGCCCCACCGCCACGGATGAGGGCATCGCCGTCACCCCTGTCACCCTGGGCCACGTATTCACCGTCACGTTGACGGCCACGCTCCCCGTGCCACTCGTCACCGTGATGCTCAGGCTGACGGCGTCCGAGGCCCCCTTCGAGTCCGTCACCGTCAACGTCAACACCACCGCGCCGGGCACGGAAGGCGCCACCCACGTCGTGGTGAGGCTGCCAGGCGAACTGAAGCTGCCCGCGCTCGCTGTCCATGCATACGTGAGGTCGTCCTCCGCGTCGGAGTCCTCCGCGCTCGCCTGGAGCGCCACCACCCCCTCCGGTCCGACCGTCGAAGGACTGGCCACCAGCGAGGTGATGACGGGCGCCGTGTTTTCAAAGGGCGCGGGGGCATTCACTTCCTGGAGCACCAGCGCGACCGCCGTCGTCTCACCGGTGAAGATTCGGACACCCGTCGCCTCTCCCTCGTAGCGCCTCGCACCTTGCGCGTCGAAAGCCTCTCCATGGAAGGTGCGCCCCTCTCCCTCAGGAAGCTTTCCCAGCACGCCGCCCCACTGGGCGCCCGTCTTCACCAGCGCGTCGGTGCGAGCGGTCATCCCCTCTCCGCTCACCGTCAACTCCACCCGCACCACATCACTGGCACTCAGCCCCTGAGGCAGCGTCACCACCACCTGCGCGCTTCCGGACGCATCCTCGGAGACGCACCCGGCCAGCGCGACCATCAGGCCCACAGCCAGACAGAACAGCCTGCTTCTTCGCTCTTGAGACATCGTGTTTCTCCGCACGCGGTATTCGATGGACTCCTTCCCAGGCGTCGCCGCGGAGACGTATCCGGAGGATCACCAGAAAAGGGAGTCGGCGACCTTACCGACCGTGCACCCATCACGCCGCTGGGTCAGGGGGACGCCACACCGGTCCGCGATGACTTCAGCTCACCCACGTCGGCGAAAACTCCCGAAAGAGAAACGGGCCATGAACCCGAACACCGGAGGCGAGTTCTTCAGCCGGAGGGCCCGCTTCTCCACCAGATGCCAGGAGAGCGCCGCGAGCAGCACCACCACGGGCAGCGACAGCGTCGCGTTCACCCACCACGCCACGGAGCCACCCATCAGCCAGGTCACGGTCTGCTGCACGGGGAACGCATAGACATACACGCCGTAGGAGAAGTCTCCGTGGCGCGCGAAGCTTGAGAGGCGGCTCGGCAGGAAGGCCAGGTACAGCACCAGGTACGTGCCACAGCTCCCCACGGCGTACTTCAGGCCGCCCCAGCGCGCGGTCGCCACCAGCACTCCCACGCAGCCCAGCGCCAGCCAGGGGCTCATCCGCAGCCGCTCCCGGAACAGGTACAGCAACAGGCCACCGCCGAAGTAGAGATACAGCTCCGGCCAGAGGTTCAGCCGGGGGCCCACGCGCGGCACGAAGGGCACCAGCGCCGCCACCGCCCAGGCCACCAGGGCCACCTGGCGCCGCAGCAGCCCCACCACGCCCAGCCCCGCGACCAGCAGGTAGAACCCCACTTCGTACAGCAGCGTCCACAGCGAGCCATTCACCGCGTCCGGGTAGGCGTTGCCGTGGAAGACGCCGGGCAGGTTCCACTGCGGCTGGTACAGGGCGAGGTTGCGCTGGAGATAGAGATACGTCTCCGGCGACTGGAAGTAGCCCGCCAGGGGCAGCTCCGTCAGCGCGGGCCCGAGCAGGAACACGGTCGCCAACAACACGCACGCCAGCCCTGGGAAGATTCGCAGCGCCCGCGCCCACAGGTAACGGGCCATGCTCGGCGAGCGCTCGTAGCTCTGGGTGATGAGCACGCCGCTGATGAGCAGGAACACCGCCACGCACAGCCGGCCCAGCGTCATCTGCCCGCGGGTCAGCGCCTCGAACGGTTCCGGCGTTCCCGCACCCTGTCCCAGGGGGAACGCGTGCGAGAAGATGACGCCCACCGCGGCCACGAACCGGATGAAGTCCAGATTGTTGCGCCTGCCGTCCAGGCACTGTCGCAGGGTGGGTGAAGTGGAGGGCATGGGCACCGCCCTCCAGTCTCGCCCGAGCCCCCCGCCGCTCAAAGCCCGGCCTGTCGTTCTCCCGAGGGCGCACGGCACCCGGGCGGGCCCGGCACCCTCGCCAAGAGAGCGAGCTGGCATCGTGACCGCCGAGCCCGCGCTTCAGCTCGGGTTCCCGCATCCCGCGCGCGACGCGGACAGGCGCTCGCTGGATTCAGGGACCCTGGAGTGCGTTTTCAGCGCCCGCCAGTCCAGGCACCTCCACCGGCGAACGTCGGTGCACGGTCGTCCCGTCACCCAGTTGGCCGTAATCGTTGTAGCCCCAGGTCCACACCGTGCCGTCCGCATTCACGGCGAGCGAGTGATTGTAGCCAGCGGCCACGGTCGTGACGCCCGTGAGGTCCGGCACCAGCGCGGCCCTACTGCGCTCATTGTCGGTGCCATCCCCGAGCTGGCCGTAGCCGTTGTAGCCCCAGGCCCGCACCGTGCCGTCCTGCTTCAGGGCCAGCGTGTGAAAGCCCCCCGCGGCCAGGGCCGTGACGTCCGTGAGGTCCAACACCTGCACGGGCGCATGGCGCTCCAGGGTCGTCCCATCTCCGAGCTGTCCATAGACGTTGTAGCCCCAGGCCCACACCGTGCCGTCCTGTCTCACGGCGAACGAGTGGAAGATGCCAGCGAAGACGCCCGTGACGCCCGTCAGGCCCTGCACCTCCACCGGTGAACGTCGGTGCACCGTCGTCCCGTCACCCAACTGGCCAAACGTGTTGTCGCCCCAGATCCACACCGTGCCGTCTTCCTTCAACGCCAGCACGTGGTTGCGCCCCGTGGCGATGGAAGTGATTCCCGTGAGGTCCGGCACCTGAAGGGCCTGGGCGCGCTCCGTGTCCGTCCCATCCCCGAGCTGGCCGTAGCCGTTGTAGCCCCAGGTCCACACCGTGCCGTCCGCCTTCAAGGCCACCGAGTGGTAGCCCCCCGCCGCGAGGGCGGTGACCTCCGTGAGGCCGTCCACCTGCACCGGCGCGTTGCGCGCGAAGGTCGTCCTGTCACCGAGCTGGCCATAGACGTTGTAGCCCCAGGTCCACACGGTGCCATCCGCCTTCAACGCCACCGAGTGGTAGGCGCCCCCGCTCACCTGCGTGACACCCGTCAGCTCCGCCACCTGCATCGGCGAGCTCCGGGTCGCGTTCGTCCCGTCGCCCACCTGGCCGAAGGTGTTCTCGCCCCAGGCCCACACGGTGTCGTCCTCCAGCACGGCCACGGAGTGGTACCAGCCGGCGGCGATCCGGCCCCCTTGCGTGAGGCGGTTGCTGGCGGTCCTCAACGCCAGTGGCTGCGTCCGTGCCTCCTGGGTGGCACCGGAGGCGGACGGCTCGCCCCCACAGCCCACCATCACGGCGCTGACCACGAAGAGCATCCACCCCCACCACTGCCGTGCTTCTGACTTCATACGAGCCTCTTTCGATTTCGGAACGGGCGCGGCTCCTCTTCCAGCTCCCGGGTGCAGGGCACCTCCAGGGAAGCGTCGAAAGGAGCGCGGCGCGAAGCTACCTGCACAGGGTTGCGTTGGAATCTGGGTCGTCTTCGCCCCTGGCGCGACCCGACCGGCCGCGAAAGTCCAGGGCTCGCGCACGCGATGTTGGCGGCCGTATCGCGCGGGTGTTTCCCAAACACAGAATGCCCGCAGCGGCTTGCTGGCGTGACACCCACATGCCCTACGCGACGATCGTGGCCTCCATCACGGTGAGGGCCACGCCACCGACGCGGGCGCGCTCGATGCGGCCCGGCCTGCCAGTGACTTCGATGTCGATGCGGCCCGGCTTGCCCAGGGTGTCTCCCTGTTCGATGCGGCTGCTCACGGTGCCGCCCTGCTCCGGCAGGCGCAGGACGCCGTGCTCCGCGAGGTAGGCCGCCAGCGGGCCCGCGGCGGAGCCCGTCACGGGATCCTCCAGGATGCCGAAGCCCGGGACGAAGTAGCGCGCCTGCGCCACGCTGCCCTCC
Organism: Corallococcus sp. CA047B; assembly: GCF_003612065.1. NCBI lineage: Bacteria > Pseudomonadati > Myxococcota > Myxococcia > Myxococcales > Myxococcaceae > Corallococcus > Corallococcus sp. CA047B. The sequence goes on along the minus strand of NZ_RAWD01000050.1, from coordinate 27,774 downwards.
TCCTTCGCGTCCCGCGTGAAGAGATACACGCCCCGCACCCCGTGCGGCATCAACAGGGCGTTCATCGCCGCGCCCCTGGGGGCCAGCGCTTCCAGGTCCTCCCTGCGCCTCAGGGGCACCACCAGCCGGTGGCCCTGGCGGATCACCGGCAGTCCCGTGTCCACCTGCGCCACCGTGCCACCCAGCAGGGGCATCAGCGCCTCCAACGACACGGGGCTGGGCTGCGCCGCGGGCTGGGGGGTGACGATCCAGACCTGCGTCCCGCGCGGGCCCCGGGGCTCCAGTTCGATGTCGAACATGCCGGCGGGGCACTCCAGGCGGTAGGTGCCCGGGCTTCGCAGCAGCCCCTTCTCCGCGAGCAGGTGGAAGGTGGCGACGGTGGCGTGACCACAGAAGGGAATCTCATCCACGGGCGTGAAGTAGCGCAGGCGCACCGTGGGGTCCTCCGGCCGGGACAGGACGAAGGCCGTCTCCGAGGCCCCCACCACGGCGGCGATCCGCTGCATCGTGGGGACATCGAGCGAGGACGCGTCGAGCATCACCCCTGCCCGGTTTCCCTGCCCCGGGGTCTGGGTGAAGGCATCGATGATCTGCACCTGCATGGGGCACTCCGAGCGAAGAAAGGGGCGCTGAAAGGCGGAGGCATGCTCCGCCCTTCGGTCGCCGTCAAGCGCGGGGCCCTTCAGTGGATGGGCTTCTTCGGAGCGCCCTTGGCGCCACCCTTCACTTCGATGCGCCGGCCCAGGGCCCTGGCTTGCGGCAGCTTCATGGAGACCTCCAGGACGCCATCCTCGAACCGGGCCTGGATGGATTCCGTGTCGATGCCTTCCGGGAGCGGTACGACGCGCTGGAATGAGCCGAAGTCGCGCTCCATGCGCCAGATGCCTTCCTGCTCCTCCTCCTGCTCGAAGTTCCGTTCACCTTCGAGGATGAGCAGGTCCTCGCGCACCTCGACCTGGATGTCCTCCTGCTTCATCCCGGGCAGGTCGGCCCTCACCAGGAGGTTTCCGTCCCGCTCCACCACGTCCACCTGCGGCGACCAGGTGCCGAACTCCACGTCGCCTCCGCTCCGGAGGCCGAGGCCGCGTCCCATCCCGAAGTCCATGAAGAGCTGATCCATGTCCTCCATCATCCGGCGGAAGAACCCGAATGGACTCTGGGAGATGCCTCCCCTCTGGACGGCGGGGACCTGCGCTTCGCGGCGCGAGATTCCCGAGCCCCTGGAGGAAGCGCGGGTGGGAGCGGTTTCGCGTGGGACGTCGGCCTGCCTGGGTTGCTCCGTTCCCTGGGTCCCAGCCCGTGGGGTGCTCGAGCCCCCGGAGCCCCCGGCCTTCACGTTTTCGGTTGCCATGACAGCCTCCTCGGAGAGCGGCCCGGCCGGCCTCTGGCCCGTCGGGCAGTCCCCTCCAATCGAAGTGGGATGAGATCATCCCAGTTGAAAGCTGGCGGTCCGCGCGGGCGCCATCAAGAGGCTGCCGCCCGCACAACGGCTCCGGTGGAAGCATGGCCGGGCCCGCCCATGGCCCGTCACCGTCCTTTCTCCCACAACGGGGTTGAACGAGCGGCTCCGAGCAGGCACAGCAGGCAGGCATGAATCACGCGAAGAAGGTCGGGTGGGGGGTGCTGGCGGGGCTGCTCCTGGCGGGCAGCGCGTCCGCGCAGATCGTCAACGTGCAGGCGCTCTTCGACGAGAAGGCGGAGCTGGGACCGGCGGCCGCGATCGAACTGGGTGGCGACTGGCGCACGGGCAGCACGCAGCTGTTCTCCGTGCGCGGCTCGCTGGTGGGGCAGCTCCGCTCCGAGCGCAACGTCTGGCTGGGCGTCATCCGGGGCGAGTACTCCTTCGCCAGCGGCGAGCGCATCGTCAGCCAGGTCCTGGAGCACGTGCGCTTCCGGAGGCGTTTCACGGAGCGCGTGTCCGGCGAGGCGTTCGTCCAGCACGAATACAACGAGTTCCGCCGGCTCCGGTTGCGAGCCCTCCTGGGTGCCGGGCCACGCTTCGTGCTGTTCAACGAGGAGGCCACCGGGCTCACCTTCGGCACGGTGGGCATCGGCTTCAACCTCACCTACGACAGCGCCCCCCCGCGACGGTGCCGGCGATGGACACCCAGCTTCGCACCACCGTGGGCGTGAAGTTCTAGGAGTAGACTGCCCGCCATGGCGTCCCATCCCGTCCCCACACCCATCGTCCTCCTTGGTGGAGGAAAGCTCGCGGAAGCCATCATCAAGGGGCTGCTGCGCTCCGGACAGGTGAGCCCGTCCGACCTCCGCGTCACCGTGCGCCGGCCCGAACGGGGCGAGGAGCTGCGCTCCCGGCACGGCGTGCACGTCCTCACCGACAACGCCCAGGCGGTGCGCGGCGCGGCGGTGGTGATGCTCGCGGTGCGACAGGCGCAGATGGCGGAGGTGATGGCGCTCATCGCCCCCGCGCTGGAGCCAGGCCAGGTGGTGGTGTCGCTGTCCTCGGACGTGCGCCTCGCGCAGTTGGAAGCGGCGCTGCCGTCCACGGTCGCCGTCATCCGGGCCATGCCGCACACCCCGGTGGGCGTGGGCGCGGGGCTGACACCGCTCACGGAGGGCACGCGGGTCACGGAGGCCGCGCGGCAGGCGACCGACACCCTGTTCGCGGCGACGGGCCAGCCGTTGTGGGTGACGGAGGAGCAGCTCACGGTCTGCACCGGTGTGTCCGGCACGGGCCCCGCGTATGTGTTCCGCTTCGTGGAGGCGCTGGCCCAGGCCGCGATGGCCCATGGGATGGAGGCCACGGAGGCGGCGGCACTCGCGAGGGGCACGCTGATTGGCGCGGCGAAGCTCCTGGCCGAACCCGGCGCCACCACCACGGGCCTCATCGCCGAGGTGGCGACCCCGGGCGGCATCACCGTGGCGGGGCTGGAAGCGCTGGAGATCCACGGGCTCTCACGCGTCGTGGGCGAGGCCGTGTCCATTGGCATCCAGCGCGCGAAGGAACGCGCGGAGCTCTCCGCTCACAGCGCGCCGAAGTGACGGCGCAGGCCCCGCTGGCCCGAGGGCGTGACGACGAGTCCGCGCGAGTCGGGTTGACGTTCCACCCAGCCCAGCGAGAACACCCGTGAGGCGAGCGCCGCCCCCAGCGCCCCGGCCAGGTGGTCGCGCCGCTCGCTCCAGTCCAGACAGCGGTGGGCGAACTGGCGGCGCTGTTCTCTCAAGGGGGCCAGCTCGATGCCGAAGGCCTCGAACCAATCCTCGCCGCTCGGGGTCAGCGCGAAGGCGCGGCGCCGCAGGGAGAGGTGCCCACCGCGCAGGAGCGCATCGGTGATGCCCATCCCGAGCCTTCCCGCCAGGTGGTCGTAGCAGTAGCGAGCGGCCCGGAGCGGCTCCGGCGTGGCCGAGGCCCGGGGTCCTCGGACGGCCACCGTCATCAGCGCCTCCACCATCCGCGCCACGGTGGGCGTGGCGAGCCGGAACACCTTGTTGCGCCCCTGGCGGGTCGAGCGGATCAACCGGGCCTGCTCCAGGCGCTTGAGGTGCACGGTGGCCGTCGCGGGGCTGACGCCGGTGCCGAAGGCCAGCTCCTTGGCGACGAGCGACCGCCCCTCCATGAGCAGCTCCAGCATCCGGATCCGCGTGGCATCCCCCACGGCGCCCGCCAGCGCGGCGAGGTCCGGCCCTGCATCCATCGTTCGTTCCATGACGAACCGTTTCCTAGCACAGCGAGGGTCCAGGAGGAGGACAGTGCCCGAAGCGAGGACTGATGACACCGCCCACCGACCCGTATCAGGCCGTCACCCACCCCGACCCCTACCCGTACTACGCCGCCCTGTGTGAACAGGGTGGCCTGCAGCGCATCCCGGGCTTCGAGCCGTGGATCGCGGCGGATGCCGCCACGGTGCAGGCCGTGCTCACGAGCGAGCATTGCCGGGTGCGGCCCCCGTCGGAGCCCGTTCCCCTGCATCTGGTGGATTCCGCCGCTGGCGTGCTCTTCGGGCGGCTGGTGCGGATGAACGACGCCGCGCCCTACCCGCTCGTGAAGCAGGCGCTGGCCGACGTGCTCCCCATGGTGATGCAAGCGGTGGCAACGGAGGGCCACCGCCAGGCCGCCCGGCTCTTCTCGGAGTCCCGGCTGTCGCGCCTGCCGGAGCTGGCGCTCCAGTTCCCCGTGCTCGTGCTCGGCTCCCTGCTGGGATTTCCAGAGGACACGCTGGAGGAGCGCGCGCGGGACGTGGAGGCCTATGTCCGTTCGGTCGCCCATCCTGCGGCGAGCCACGCGGGAGCAGAGGCGGCCGCGCGGCTCACTGAACATGTGGCCGTCAGCCTTCAAGCAAGGCCTCGCACCCCCGCGGTGTTGAGCGCCTTCGCCGCGCGGATGCAACAGGTGGGAGCACCCATCGCAGCGCTCGTGCCCAACGCGGTGGGATTGCTCACCCAGGCGTATGAAGCCACCGCGGGCCTCGTGGGGGCTTCACTGATTGCCTTCGCGCGGATGCCCGAGCTGCGCGAGCAGCTTGCCCGGGGTGAGTGCTCGCTCGAAGACGTCGTCCGCGAAGCAGCCCGCCACGAGTCGCCGGTCCAGAACACCCGGCGCTTCCTCCCTGCGCGCGCGACGCTCGCGGGTCAGGAGTTGGAAGCGGGAGCGACGGTGGTCGTCGTGCTCGCCGCCGCGAACCGCGATCCCCGCGTGAATCCCCAGCCCGACGCCTTCCTCCCCCGCCGCGAGGCCCGCCGGACCTTCACGTTCGGACTGGGCGCCCATGCCTGCCCGGGACAGGCGCTCGCGGTGACGATGGTCTCCGCGGCGGTGGAGCGGGTGCTCGCGAGCGGCCTGGATCTCACCCCTCTGTCGCAATCCGTCACCTGGCGTGCGTCCACCAACGCTCGCATCCTGGGAGGTCTGTCTTGATCGCCGTCATCTTCGAAGTCTGGGCCCACGAGGACCACCGCCAGCGGTACCTCGACCTCGCCGCGGCCCTGCGGCCCCTGCTGTCGGGCATCGATGGCTTCATCTCCATCGAGCGTTTCCAGAGTCTCAGCGAACCGGGCAAGTTGCTGTCGCTGTCCTACTGGCGTGACGAGGCCGCGGTGGCCGAGTGGCGACGCCTGGAAGCCCACCGTGAGGCCCAGAGTGAAGGAAGAGAGTCCGTGTTCCGCGACTACCGGCTGCGAGTGGCCCACGTCGTCAGGGATTACGGCCTGAAGGACCGGGCAGCCGTGCCCGCCGACAGTCGCACCGTGCACGGCTGAGCTGGAGGGGCGACGACAGGTCTCCGAGAGGCCTTCCGTTCGGACAGCCCCGTGTGTGGCATCTCCCCCCGTCGCATGCGGGCAATGACTCCCCCACCTTCTTTCCGGGGGTGCACGATGAGGGATGGGTTCAGGAATGCAGGGCTCATGGGGCTGGCGGCCCTGCTGCTCGGGTCTCCAGCGTTGGGACAGACAGCGGACCCGCCCGAAGAAGGGTCCGAAGGGTCGCCGCAGTTCTCCTGCTTCGAGGAGCTCCGTTCGGGAGGAGGCGCCGCGAGTGAAACCCTCGCGGCCCAGCTCTGTCAGGGGGCTCGTTCCGAAGCCCCGGCCCGGTGTTTCCGCCGCGTCCAGGAGGGAGGCTTCCTGTCGGATCCGCAGGCGCTCCAGCTCTGCCAGTACGCCACGCAGTCGGATGATCCCGCGTCGTGCTTCCTCAAGGCACGGACGTCTTCATTCCTGGATGAGTCGCAGCTCGTCCAGCTCTGCCGTCCGCCCATCGCGGAGATGCTGAAGCTGTGCCCCTACGGGCCTTGACCCGGCGCCGCCCGTGGCACCTCTGCCATGAATTGAATTGGATGAGCCGCCACCTTCCAACGGGTATAGAATCCGCACCGCTCAGGCTCATGCACAAGGCGGCCCCATGCTTGTTCTTTCCCTGATGACCTCCGCACACCTTCTTGGCGCGACGCCAGCGGCCCGGCTCGACATCCGGTGGGACACCTCCGAAGCAGACGCGGCCCTCGCCATCCTGGAGAAAGGCGAGGCGGCCAGCCCCTCCGACTGGAGGAAGCTCTTTCGCAGCAAGTGCTTCGTGCGGCTCGAAGCGCGAGAGGTCGCGCTGGGCAAGACACTGGGAACGCCTCGGACAGTCGACCTGGAGGCGTTCCGCCGTCACCTCACGAATCCGGAAGTGCGAAGCCAGCGAGCGACCTTCCTCCGCTCCCTTCAGGAATGGAAGAAGACGGACCTGGAATCACTCTCGCGCAAGGTGCAGCGCTTCCTTCCCACCGGGAGTCCGCAATCGTTCACCCTCTGCCCGATGATCAAGCCACAGGACAACTCCTTCGTCTTCGACCTGGGCGGCAAGGAGCCTTCGATCTTCCTGTATCTCGATCCGAACCTCACCCAGCCGCAGTTCGAGGTCATGGTCGCCCACGAATCGCATCACGTGGGGCTTGGAGGGCGCAAGCGTCCCGACCTCCTCGCGAAGGTCGAAACGCAGTCCCAGCAGGTCCAGGACACCTGCCAATGGATGGGCGCCTTTGGAGAAGGCTTCGCCATGCTCGCGGCCGCGGGGGGACCCGACGCGCATCCCCATGCGGTGAGCAAGGTCGAGGACCGGGAGCGCTGGGACCGGGACATCGCGAACTTCCCCCAACACTTCGCGGAGCTGGACGCCTTCTTCGTGAGCATCCTCGAAGGCCGACTCAAGGGAGATGCCTTGCGCCAGCAAGCCGCCCGCTTCTACGGTCCTGAACAAGGCCCCTGGTACACGGTCGGCTACCAGATGGCGGTCCTCGTCACCTGGAGTGGATGGCGACCTGGGCCCCCACCTTCAGCGCGACGGGACTGACACAGCCTTGGCAACACCGAGGGCAGTGGAGCAGATCCTTCCTGGCCTGCGCCTGGGAAGGGATTCGACTCACACAAGCACCTTCCAGACAGCACAGGGCACCAAGGTGCCCTCCTCCCCCACAAGTCCGCCCCGCACAAGATTGACGAAGCATCCAACAGCTAACGCGCCCCTGTCAATCCGGCAAACCCCGCTTACGAGATCAACTGGCATTGCCCCCTCACAATCGCGCACACGCCCCCCAATCCACTTTCAATAACGCGTCAAGCCAAGTCTTCGCGAGATGAGAGGCGATCTCCCGCAAAAGCACGCAGCGACTCCTAATGAGCGCGGAGGAAGTCCTGGACGCTCTGCTGCTGCAGCTTCGCGGATTCAATGCACAGCCGGATGGACTCCAGCGCCCGGGCCAGTGCGCGCGGCCCGCCCTCCACGCGCTTCACGCGGGGCGCAAGGAAGGCCTCCGCTTCCGCGAGCTGGGTCGCATCACAGAGATTGCCCACCTGGTTGATGAGTCCACCCTGCTCATCCGAGCGCAGTCGCTGCGAGAGCACGTCGAACTGCTGGCGGTAGAACTCCCAGGCCAGAGGCTGCGTCTCCGGCATGTTCAGCGACATCTTCAGGATGGCCAGGGCATCCCGCGTGTCGAAGTCCGACCCCACCACCAATCCCAGTGCCCGTCGCTCCAGCTCCGGCTGCCGGAAATAGCTCAGCGCCGACAGCAGCCGGACGCGCTCGTTGCGGTCCTGCTCCTTCTTCGCGGCCTCCAACAATGCATTGAACAGCGAGGCATCGCCGTGGGACGCCGCCCGGGGCAGCGCGCTGGCCAGCGCCTCCGGGTCCACGGACTTCCGGTCCGCGAGCCACGCACGCACCAACGGCGTGGCTTCCTTCAGCAGCGCCGGATCCTCACCCAGCCCGCCCGCCAGCCGCAGGAACAGCGAACGCGACTGCTTCACGTCGTCACCGTCGCCGGGCCTCGACACCCACCCCAGCGCCCGTGCACGCGGCGCATAGAGCGACGCCACCCAGGCGCGAAATCGCTTCCGCTCCTCCACCGACAGCCGGTCCAGCCGCACCTGCCAGAGCAGCGCGGCCCCGCTCTCCACCACCAGCCGCTCCGGCGAGCGCGCCGTGGCAGGCACGGCCTCCAGCGCCTCCCCGAGCGGCAGGTCTCCGCGCCCCACCGCCGCGTCCACGTCCGCCCAGAGGGCCACCTGCTCTCCCGTCGTGAACGCCGAAGCCGGGGTCGCCAGCAGCTTCGCGAGCTGCTCACGCGAGTAGCCACCGCGGTAGTACCCCGTGCCGCCCGCGTTGAGCAGGACCCACGCCGGGCACTGCTTCGTCGGCAGCGCCACCTCCATCGAAGGCCCCTGCAACATCGAGCACACCCGGGATGACCGCGTCCCCGTCCCCGCGCGCAGACACACTGGCACCTGCCATTCCTGCTGCGTGCTCGCCCGGGAGCCGGCGGGCAGATACCGCTCCTGCGACAGCTTCACCGTCGGCGCGCCCCCCGCCGGGCACGTCACCTGGGCGGACACTCGTGGCGCCCCGCCCTTCTCGATGAAGCCCTTGAAGGAGCTCGCCACCTCCGGCCCCGCCGCCTGGGACACCTCCGCCAGGAAGTCCTCCGTCGTCACGGCGCCCCACGCGTGCTTGCGGACATAGCTTCGCATCACGTCGCGGAAGCGCTCCGCCCCCAGCCACGCCTCGAACATGGCGATGACGGACGAGCCCTTGTCATACGTCGTCCCATTGTCGAACGAACCCACGATGTCGTCGTTGCTCGCCACCGGCTTGCGCACCGGCAGCGCGGCCTCCAGCGCATCCGAAGCCAACGCCGACTCCGTCGCGGACATGGCCCGCTCCTGCTGGAAGCTCCAGGACGGCTCCAGCCGGTCCACCGTCTGCCGATCCAGCCACGCCGTGAACGACTCGTTCAACCAGATGTCATCCCACCAGGCATTGGTGACGACGGCGCTGAACCAGTAGTGCCCCAATTCGTGGTTGGCGATGACCGCATAGGAACGGCGCCGGTTCAGCGTCTCCTCCCCGGGAGGAATCAGCGTCAACGGCTGCCCGAGCGCCACGAGGCCCGGGTGCTCCATGGTGCCCCAGTACCGGGGCACCACCGCCACATCCAGCTTCTCGTAGGGATACGTCTGGTCGAAGAAGTCCTCCAGGCCCTTCACGATGCGAGGCGTGACGCTCGCGGCGTAGCGCGTCTCCCCGCCCCGCCCCTTCGGCACGATGAAGCGCAGGGGCACGCTCGCGCGCCCCACCGCGCCCGCCTCCACCACGTCGAACGGCCCCACGATGAACGCCACCAGGTAGCTGGGCATGGGCCGGCTCTCCGCGAACGTGACGCGCTCCAGCCCGTCCGCCACGGGCTCGCGCGAGACGACGGGATGGTTGGCCAGGGCCACGTGCCCCGCCTTCACCGTCAGGCGCAGCTTCCAGGGCACCTTCAAGGCCGGCTCGTCGAAGCACGGGAAGGCACGCCGCGCGTCGATGGGCTCGAAGAACGTGTAGAGATACGACTCACCGCCCTCCGCCTGTCCATAGACACCCTGGCTGCGCTCGCGGTCCACCTTGCCGGTGAAGTCCAGGGTGAGCGTCGCCGTGCCCACGGGCAGCTCCTCCGGCAACAGCAATCCCAGCCGTCCTTCACTTTCGGAGACGGGCTTCGCGTCGAAGGTGCGGCCGCCCACCGTCACCCTGGCGCGCGTCACTTCCAGGTCCTGGCCATGCAGCCACACCTGACGCACCGGCTCGCGCACCTCCACGTCGATGCTCACGCTGCCCGGATAGGTGGCCTCCGCGGGCAGCAGCTTCAGGTCCAATGCGTAGCGCAGGGGCCGCACCGTGTCCGGCAGCCGCAGCACGGGAGGCCGGGGCTCCGGCCATGCGAGGGTGGCAGGCGCGGCGGCCGGGGGCGCGGCCTCCGGCGCGTGGGCACAGCGGACGGTCACCGCGACAACAAGCGACAGGAGGAGTCGGTTCATGGCTCCGGAGCGTAGCGCCCTCCCAACCGACGTCCAGGGTAACCACCGACCCGAAGGGTTTGAACAGACACCCGCCTCCAATGCAATCACAGTCTGTGTTTCCTGATTCAATCTGGTAGATCGAAACACTCTCCCCCACCAGGAAGGTGCGATGCGTCGGCAGACCCCTCTGTCTAGCGTTATGCTTTACATGGTAACCAGCTTTGCAATGGTTGTCATGGCTTGCAGCCCTGACACCGCCGAGCCCGTGCCCGAAACCGGAGACGTGCGGTTCATCAGCGCGGTGCCCCAGGCGCTCGCGGGCGATGAGGTCACCCGGGTGACCGTGACGCTGACGGCCACGGGCGTGCCCTCGTCCACGGCCGTGCTCACGAAGAGCGCGGACAGCTGGAGTGGCACGCTGTACCAGGTCCCCGCGGGCACCCAGCGAACCTTCACCGCGGAGGCCTTCGCGGCGGACGGCTCGCTGCGCTACCGCGGCGCGGCAACGGATGTCACCATCACGGCGGGCACCACGTCGGTCGTCGCCATCACGCTCCAGGCCCTGAATGTGCCCGGGCCCTTCGACAACTCCGCGCCCTGCATCGACTCGCTGGTGGCGTCCGCCAGCACCGTGCTGCCCGGGGGCACGCTGTCCCTCCAGGCCACCGCGCATGACCCGGACACCTCGGACACATTCACCTATGCGTGGACGGCGACGGGCGGCACCTTCGGCTCGGCCGCGCTCGCCTCGACGACCTGGACGGCCCCCGCGACGCCGGGCGTCGTCACGCTGACGCTGACGGTCACCGACTCGCGCGGCGCCGCCGCGGTCATCCGCATCAACATCACGGTCATCTCGACGGACGGCGGACCGGACTCGGGCGTGGCCCAGGTGTCCGTGACCTTCAACGTCTCCCCCGCCGTGAACCGCGTCACCGCGTCGCAGTCCCCGCTGCCGGTGGGCCAGAGCACCACCGTGGTCGCGGACGTGACGGATCCGGACGGCGATGCGCTGACCTACCAGTGGACGGCGTCCTGCGCCGGAACGTGGACCGACGCCACCGCCAGCACGGCGTCCTTCACCCCGAGCGCGGTGCCGGCCGGCGAGTCCTGCGGCAACTGCTCGCTCACCGTCACCGTGAAGGATCCGAACGGCGGCCAGACGCAGGGCACCCTGCGCATCTGCGTCGGCACGGGTCCCGTCGCCAACGTGCCCCCGCGCATCGTCCTGTCGAACCAGAGCGCGCTCTCCGTGGCGGGCAATGGCACCGTGACGTTCCGCGTCCTCGCGGAGGACGGCAATGGCAGCGCGCTCACCTTCGCCTGGGCGTCGAGCCACGGCACGCTGGGCACGGCCACCTCCGGGTTCACCTCCAGCGAGATCGCCTGGAAGGCCCCGGCCTGCATCCCCGATGGCCCCAGCCCCACCATCAGCGCCACCGTCACCAACGCGTTGGGCTTCTCCGCGTCCACGAGCTTCAGCGTCGCCGTGGTGGGGGTGCCGACCTGCACCCCGCCTCCGGAGAGCACCGTCGCGCGGTGGGATGCCACGGCCGCCATGACGGTCCGTCGCTTCGGCGCGAGCGTCATCCCCCTGCCCTCCGGCAAGATCTTCGTCTTCGGGGGAGTGACCGTGTCGAACCCCGTCCTGGTGTCCGGCGAAATCTATGATCCCGCCACGGCGACCTGGGCCCCGGCCACCTCCATGGGGACGGCGCACTACTCGCCGGCGGTGACCCTGCTGCCCTCCGGAAAGCTCCTGGTCACGGGAGGCTTCGGGCTCTACCCAAGCACCACCCCGCTGCGCAACGTGGAGCTCTACGATCCCGCCACCAACACCTGGACGGCCGGGCCGACCATGGCGTTCGCGCGCGGGAGCCACACGTCGACGCTGCTGCCCAACGGCAAGGTGCTCATCATCGGCGGAAACACGTCGGGCGACACCGCGAGCAATCGCATCCCGGAGCTGTTCGACCCCGCGACGATGACGTTCGTGCCGGTGGCGGCCTCGACCTTCGTCCATACGGGCCACCTGGCGGTGTTGCTGCCGTCGGGCAAGATCCTCGTCTTGGGCGGCAACTCCCCGGCGGAGTTCTATGATCCGGCCACCAACACCTGGAGCAACGCCACGGGGCTCATCAACCGCAACTTCACGCACGCCTTCCTGCAGCCGTCGGGCAAGCTCCTGCTGGCCGGGAGCACCACCCTGATCGCGCTGTATGACCCCGTGCTCAACGTCCAGACGACGGCGGGGAACTTCAGCTACGACCGCCCGACGTCCTCCATCGTCCAGTTGGCCTCGGGGAAGCTCCTGCTGGCGGGAGGCAACTCCCTGGTGGGCCTGACGACGGAGCTCTTCGATCCGGCCACCGGGACGACGTCCTTCTCCATCAGCATGGCGTCGAACCGCTATTCGATGGGCACCACCCTGCTGCCCAACGGCAAGGTGCTCTTCATTGGCGGGTACGACCGGGACGCGGGGGCGAGCGTCAACGCGGCCCTCCTCTACACCCCCTGAGCCCGGGCTGAAGTTCCGTTGACGGGCGGTCGGACCCACACGGGTCCGGCCGCTCCGGGCATTGCGGCCTGCCTCGAATCAGCGAGGATGCGCCCCATGTCCACCCTCAAAGGCAAGACCCTCTTCATCACCGGCGCCAGCCGCGGCATCGGCCTGGCCATCGCGCTGCGCGCGGCCCGGGACGGCGCCAACATCATCATCGCGGCGAAGACGACCGACCCGCACCCCAAGCTGCCCGGCACCATCTACACCGCGGCGAAGGAGATTGAAGCGGCGGGCGGCAAGGCGCTGCCCTGCGTGGTGGACATCCGCGACGAGGCGCAGATCCACGCAGCCGTGGCCAAGGCGGTGGAGACCTTTGGCGGCATCGACATCCTGGTGAACAACGCCAGCGCCATCAGCCTCACCGGTACACTGGAGACGCCGCTCAAGCGCTTCGACCTGATGCACGGCATCAACACGCGCGGCACCTTCGCGTGCTCGCAGGCGTGCCTGCCGTACCTCAAGAAGTCCTCCAATCCGCACATCCTCAACAACTCGCCGCCGCTCAACATGGAGGCGCGCTGGTTCGGCCCCCACGTCGCCTACACCATGGCGAAGTTCGGCATGAGCATGTGCGTGCTGGGCATGGCGGAGGAGTTCAAGGACGAGGGCATCGCCGTCAACGCCCTCTGGCCGCGCACCGTCATCGCCACCGCCGCCGTGCAGAACCTCCTGGGCGGCGATGAGACCATCAAGGGCAGCCGCTCGCCGGAGATCATGGCCGACGCGGCCCACGCCATCCTCACCAAGCCCAGCCGCTCCTTCACCGGCAACTTCTGCATCGACGAGGACGTGCTGCGCGGCGTGGGCGTCACGAACTTCGACAAGTACCAGTCCGTGCCCGGCGCGGAGCTGTTCCCCGACTACTTCATCTGACCGTCGCACCCACCCCGGGGCGCATGGGTGCGCCAGGAACAAGGCCCTCATGCCCCCGCGCAAGCTGCTGCGACACCTGGTCTGGCTCGAGTCCTTCACCGCCGCCGTGGAGGCGGGCAGCATCGACGCCGCCGCCGAACACCTGGGCGTCGCCCGCTCCGTGGTGAGCGAGCACATCCGAGCGCTGGAGGAGGCCCTGGCGGACGGCGCGGTCCTGCTGGAGCGCGGCCCCGGGCGCAGGCTGCAACTGTCCGCGCGCGGCGAGCGCCTCTACGCGGGCACCCAGACGCCGCTGCACCAGTTGGACATGAAGCGGCTCATGGACCTGGCGCGCGTGGAGCCCACCCTGCGCCTGGGGCTCAACCCCACCCTGTCCATGTCGCTGTTGGGCGGCATCGCGCAGGACGCGGCCGCCACCGACCTCAAGCTGGTGGTGGGCTTCGGCGGCTCGCACGAGCTGGTGCGGCAGGTGCAGACGCGGCAGCAGGACCTGGTGCTGGACTTCACCCCCCTGCCACCCCACGACGGCGTGGATTCAGAGTCCCTGCTGCGCATGTCCTTCGTGGTGCTCGCCGGCCCGGACTCCGCGCTGGTGCGCGAACAGGCCTCCCGGCGCGCGCTGGATGTGAAGGACCTGCAGGGTCAACGTTTCGTGGACTGGTTGAGAGACGACCCGTACGGCGGCGCCAACAGCGCGCGCTTCGCCGCCCAGGGGGTCAAGGTGGACGAAGTGGGCCGCGTGGAGAGCTTCCTCCACCTCTACGAATTGCTGCGCGCCTACCGCGCCTGCGCCATCGCCCCCGACGTACGGCCCACCCAGCCGTTCCCCGCCGACGTCCACGTCTGGCCCCTGCGCGAGGCGGAACCCCAGGTGGTCGAAGTCGTCGCCCTGTGGCCCTCCGGCGGCCTCAGTCCCGGGGCCCGGGCCGTATTGGAGGGCCTGCGACGTCGGCTCCAGAAACGGCGATAATCCGACGAAGACGTCGTTTTCTGCCGGATTTCCGTCCTCCGCTGACATGGGTATCTTCCAGGTGTCCTGTTTCTCTTGAAGGAGCCTCCGAGATGACCCCCACGGAACGGACGATCGCCCGCCTGCCCGCCCACCTGCGTCGCTACGTGGTGTCGCAGGACTACGCGGCCTACACGCCCCGCGACCAGGCGGTGTGGCGTCACATCCTGGGGCAGCTCCGGGGGCATCTGCGCGACAAGGCGCATCCCGTCTACCTGGAGGGTCTGGAGGCCACCGGCATTGGCGCGGAGGCCATCCCCAGCCTGGACGAGATGAACGAGAAGCTGTCGAAGCTGGGCTGGTCCTGCGTGGCGGTGCGCGGCTTCATCCCTCCGGCGGTCTTCACGGAGCTGCAGGCGCTGGGGGTGCTGGCCATCGCGGCGGACATCCGCACGCACGAGCACATCCAGTACACGCCCGCGCCGGACATCGTCCATGAGAGCGCGGGGCACGCGCCCATCATCGCGAACCGCCGCTACGCGGAGTACCTCAAGGCCGTGGGGCTGGTGGGGTTCAAGGCCATCGCGAGCGTGGAGGACCAAGCCGTCTTCGAGGCCATCCGCAACCTGTCCGTGGTGAAGGAGGACCCCACGGCGAGCGACGCGGAGATCGCGCACGCGCAGGCCCGCCTGGAGGCCGCCAACGAGAGCCACCGCTACATCAGCGAGAGCACCCGCGCGAGCCGCCTGTACTGGTGGACGGCGGAGTACGGGCTCGTGGGCGACCTGGAGCGCCCGCGCATCTACGGCGCGGGCCTGCTGTCGAGCATCGGCGAGGCGAAGCACTGCCTGACGTCCGCGGTGCGGAAGCTGCCGCTGGGCGTGGCGTGCGCGGACACGGACTACGACATCACCCGCATGCAGCCGCAGCTCTTCGTGGCGCGCGACTTCGAGCACCTGTTCGAGGTGCTGGCGGAGTTCGAGGCCACGCTCGCGTGGAAGCGCGGCGGGGACCTGGGCCTGGACGAGGCGCTGCGAGCGCGCACGGTGAACCACCTGGTGCTCTCGGACGGCCGCGAGGTGACGGGCAAGGTGGTGGAGCTGCTGCCGGCCGCGCAGGAGGTGGCCCCGGGTCTGTCCACCGCGATGGCTCGGCTGGAAGGCCCCATCGTCACGTCGCGCGATGGCCAGGCGCTGGACAAGCCGTTCAGCGGCGCGGCGCTGGTGGCCTTTGGAACGGGCACCCTGCCGGAGCGCGGGAACTTCCGACTGGCGCTGGACAGCGGGCTGGTGCTGGAGGGCTTCGCGGTGGATGGCGGCGAGGTGATTGCCCTGAGCGGGACGCTCGCGGGCAAGCCGCTGGAGCTGCCGTCGATGGCGCGCGTGTACCTGACCGAGCGGCTGCCGTCCGTGGCGGGTGGCCCCGCGGATCCGGGCGCGTGGGACCGCTGGTTCGGGGAGATGAACGCCTTCACCGCGGGCGACGGCGAGGCGCAGGCGCGCGAGCGCAAGGCGAAGGCGCTGCACCCGTCCCTGGCGGCCCTCTACACGGAGGTGCGCCGCCTCCGTGAGACGGGGCAGCTCGCGGCGGACCGGCTGGAGCAGATCGCCCGGGCCTCCTCCGACTTCCCGTCGGACTGGCTCTTGCGCGCGGAGGTCGCGGAGCTGCGCGGGGAAGAGCCTGCGCAGCGCAACGCGGCCCACGCGTAGTCCTACGGCTGCTGGCAGTCAGCCCGCGGAACCGGAGGCGGAGCGCCTTGTCAGGCCGCTGATGGCTGCTTGCTGTCTGGCCCCTCAAGGAATCGAAGGGCTGTTGAGGTGAATGGAACCGTGGAATCAAAAACAGGAACGTGGTCGCCGCCAGGAACAATCCATAGCGCGGCATCCGGTATGGACCGGTAGATGCTCACAGGAATTTCAACGGGAAAAAAGTGGTCGCGATCACCGTGCACAACGAGCGTACGAGCCGTAATGGCCGACAGGCTCTGCGCAGTGAAATTCATGTCGTCGTAGTCTTTACTCAACGCATTGAACTGCGCAATGAGTTGACGAATCTGCGCATCTCCGCGTTTTGCGCACTCCCGATACATCTCTCGCACTTGTTGGGGCATCGTCTCAAACGAAGCCCTGCGCATGATGGCCCTTGCCTGATCGGGGAAATGGGAAGTCGCGCTAATCAATACCATTGAGTCGATGCGCTTGGGTTGGCTCGTTGCCATGTGAAGCAGCGCCATCCCGCCAGAACTCATACCCATGGCCGAGAACCGACCAACCCCCAGCTTCTCAAGCAAGAGGAACACGTCACGGGCCGCTTCCCGATGTGTAAATTTGTTCTCGGGATTGGTGGAGTAACCATGGCCACGCATATCCACGACGATCAGTCGATGGCGCTCTGAGAGCCTGGCGGTAAAGGGATGCCAGTTCTGTGAACAACCGCCAAACCCATGCAAGAGCACCAGGGGCTTTCCGACTCCATACTCCTCGTAGTACATCTCAATGTCGTTGATTTGAACGGCATGCCCGCGAGTTGTCGTCTGATTGGGAGCGTACGTCGTTGTCATGGGTGTACCTTGTATCCGTCCGGCGCAGACACGGGTGCGTCTCGCCGAGCACCTCCGGGCACGCATCGGCTCAGTCGGTTGAGGTCGAGACGAACTCGATGCACGAGGTGGGCAGTCCGGAGTCGGGCCGAGGGGCGACCAGCCTTGTAGGAAGCTGTTCGGTCGTGCAGCAGCGTTCGAGATAGGCGACCACCCGCCTGCCTTCGTCGCTGTCCGCGGACACGTGCATCGGCTCGTTGGCCGGATTGATGATCGCGGGCAGGAAGCCGGCGGAGATGCGCCCGGACGGCGCGATGTGGATCACCGCCGCGCCGGTCAGCCTGGAATCCTCGTGAAACGGCAGCAACGGGTAGCCCTGCCGCGGGCGAATCATGAACTCGCCGAACTTGCGGGCCCATGCCGCCATCTCTCCCGGCCGTCCCACGCCCAGGTAACCGTCTTTCGCGAGGCGCTCAGCGAGGTTCGGCAGGTCGAACACATAGTGTCCCAGACCGTAGAAGATGGGTTTTCCGGAATGGAACTCGACGCCGCGGAGCATGTGATGATGGTGGCCCACGACGACGTCGGCCCCGTTGTCGATGGCGAGCCTGGCCGTCCGTCGTTCGTGGTCGGTCAGCGAGAACGGCACGGTGGAGTCACCCCAGTGGAAGCTGACGACGACGATGTCGGCCTTCGCGCGTGCTTCGGTGATGCTGTCGATGAACGCCTTCTGATCCTCGACCAGCGGCTCGGTGCTCACCAGAGGGGCCATGCCCGGATTCCATGCGTTCAGATCCAGGGGAGTGTATCGGGTGTGTGCACGGAAGGGAGCCAGGCCGGGGACACCCGGGCGCGCCTCATAGCCGTAGGGAAACACGGAGCTGAAAGCCAGAAAGGCCAGCCGTGTTCCATTGCGATCGAGATACCCGGGCGCGGTGGCCTCCGCGAGATTCGCGCCCGCACCCACCGTGGCGATGTCCAGATCGGCCAGTGTCCGGCGCATGGACAGCAGCGCGGCATGTCCTCCGTCGAGACTGTGGTTGTTGGCCAATGACATGATGTCGAAGCCCGCCTTGGCCAATGGGGCGGCGTTCGCCGCGGGCGCCGTGAGCGTCGAGCCGGCGCTGGGGGCACGCTGGATGTCGTCGCTGAAGACGCCCTCGCAGTTGCCGAAGACGACGTCACCGGAGCGCAGGACGTCGCGGGCGGAGTGGAAGGCCGTCGCCGGGTCATCGCGGTCCACGAAGACATCGCCCACGGCGAGGATTGACAGCCCAGGTCCACCGGGATGAGCGATGTTGTTCGAGGCCACGGTTCACTCCTACTTCCTGCGCGGATGCGTTCCTCGCGCCTTCTACCAGATGAGGGGGCCGCGGATGCTCATTCGAGGAGCACTCCGCGTCCTCCGAAATCTTGACGGAAGCGCGCGTGCGAACGAGCAAATACAAACAGCCCGGTCCGCTGGTCGTAAGGCATCCCTGCTGGAAAGACAACTCCTGACAGTCGTCCGGCTGGCGCGGCCTCGCCGTGCGGAGCCAGGTCAGTCGTCGCTGCGCATCCGCTCAGGGCGATCCGCTCCCAACCGCCGTCGTCGGAGCCTGAGCCCTCCACCCAGAAGCAGCGCGATGAGCGCACCCGACAAAGGGCCCCCCGCGGCCTGACATCCGCCATCCGACCCTGACGGGTCCCGCGGGTCATCGATGGGCTCCTGGGGCCGTCCGGCATCCGCGGAGCCTGCATCACCCGTCCCGGCGTCCACGGTCCCGGCGTCTTCCGTACCGGCGTCCGCCCCGGCATCGGGAGGAGGAGGCAGCACCGGTGCACAGTCCGCATCCTGGCCGGTGGCCGCGATGCACAGCTGGCCATAGCGCCCCAGGCCCTGCGTCCTTCCATCCACGACGGCGACCAGGACCCGCGTCGCATCCTCCGCGGCCACCTGGGCACGCAGGGGCTCCTGACCGCCCACCTGTTTGACTCGCAGCACGGCGTCGTCGGTGACGGCCGCCACGAGCAGATACAGCGCGGCGGGGTCCGTACCAGCTTCGGGCTCGAACGAGGCCGAGACGAAGGACGCACCGCCCGCGACCTCGAAGATGCGCGAGGAGGCACCGGCCACCCGCACGGAGGCGAGCGACGTGGGCAGCGCCGAGGCGGTCGTCACCAGCGGCGCATACCCCTCCCCTCGCGCGTAGCCGAAACCGGGCGTCGCGCGCGAACCGGTGCCCAGGTTCCACGCGGAGAACTGCGCGAAGGCCGCATCGAAGGAAGACGCGAAGTCGCGGCGCAGACAGGTGTCCAGCAGCAGCGGCCAGCGCACGTCCGGTTGCCGCACGGACTCCTCCAGCAGCGCGAGCAGGAGCGCATCCCCGAAGCGCTCGCCCACGAACTGGAAGAAGAGTCCCGCGCCGTAGCTGAAGCCCACGCCGGGACCACTCGGATCCGTCAGCAGGCTGCGGTCCGGGAGCTCCAGGTAGGAGTGGCTGAAGCCCTCCAGGTCATCCAACGCGGGCTCGAAGCGTTCGGTGGCCCAGACGGCGGTGCCCTCGGACGCGATACCTCCCAGGTCGGGGCGGTACGCGGCCTGGACGGCGTGGAAGAACTCGTGGCTCGCCAGGATCTCCACGGCCTCCTGGTCGGACGGGTAGCCATAGCCCGTGAAGTCGTTCTCCTGGAGCATGTAGCCGGTGCAGCGCGTGGTGCCATCCAGGCAGGTCTCCATCCGGAAGGCCCCATCGGCGCGCAGGGCGAAGTCCACCAGGTACACGTCGAAGCGGCCGTCGCCGCCGTTGTCTCCCGGCGTCGTCGCGTCGTCGGGTGGCAGGCGGAAGCCCAGGCCCGCGTAGAACGTCGCCACGCGTTCGTAGGTGCGTCCGACGAGTTCCACGAAGTCGGGCACGCCGCTGCCATCCGCATCCGCCAGCGGCACCGCGTTCGGCCCCTGGCGGGTGAAGTGGATGCGGAAGCGATTGCCCTCGGAGACAGCGGACTCCACCGTCTCCGTCGGCTCGAAGCGTGGCGCGGGCGCGGTGGCCGAGGTGGGCCGTCCGGACTCGGCGACCGCCCACGGCACCGGCGCCACCGCCTCCTCGTGGAGGAGGCGGTGCGGAGTCCCCGCGCCGGTCAGCAGCAGGAGCAGCGCAGGAACCCCGGGGGCCATCACGGCAGGTACGCCCACTTGAAGCGGTACTGGCCCGAGCCCGTCACCGCCGGCAACGTGCCGGTGGAGTTGCACTGCGCCTGCGCGGCGGGCTCGTAGTACGACGCCACCTGCAACTTCACGTGACGCCCGTCCGCCAGTTGCAACAGGAAGACCTTGTCCGTCATCACGAGGCAGTTGTTGTAGCGCCAGAACGAGGCCAGCGCCGTGGCCGGGGAGCTGATGCCCGAGCCGTCCACGATGAGCTCGCAGGTGTTGGCGGTGAAGTACGCCTCCGCGGCGAAGCTCGCGGTCGGCTCCACGGTGGTGACCGCGTCGAACGTGGTGCCCGCGACCGTCTGGGCCACCGTCACGCAGGACGGGCCGGACACGCCACTGTTCACGCGGATGACGCTGCGGCGCACCGCGATGTCCCACGCCGTCGACGCGAGCGCGGACTGATCATCAATCTCCACCTTCACCAGCCCCGTCGGCGTGAAGCGCGCGTAGGTGTACGACTCCGGCGCGGACAATCCACCGGCCCGCCCATCCAGGAGCGTGAAGAACTGCCCCGGCGTGGTGCCCTCCTCCACGATGGTGCCCGTCGCGATGTTGGTGCGCAGGGACAGCTCGTCGATGCTCTGCTCCTTGCACGCCACCGCGCCGCCGCACACCTGCGAGCCGCCGTCCGTGGGGGTGCCCGCGTCCGTCTCCGTGCCCGCGTCCGTCGTCGTCCCGGCGTCCATCGTCGTCCCGGCGTCCGTCGTCGTGCCCGCGTCCGTCGTCGTCCCGGCATCCGTCCCGGTGCCCGCGTCCGCCGTCGTCCCGGCATCCGTCCCGGTGCCCGCGTCCTCCTCGGGCACGGGGGTCAGGGTGCGCAGTTCGCACGCGTTATCGGCATTGCAGACATACGCCTGGCCCTCTGGGGGCGCTCCCTTGTCACGACAGTCGAACGCATCGACGCACTCGTCGCCGCTGCATCCCCCCGCCGCCAGCGTCAGCGCGAGGACCGCGAGGGCCCCCATGCCGAACCGCCCTGCACCGCGCTTCAGGACCACGCCTCCAGGAAAGCCCATCGTCGTCACCTTTCGATGCGGAACTCCGCCCTCGTCGAAGGTGCCGATCCATATCGATAACGATTCTCATTTTCAATATCGAAGACGCACTTTCATGCGGAGGTGTCCTCCGGCTTCGGCGCATTGAGCGTGGACAGGCGGGGCGCGCTGCCCGGGCCCAGCAGGCCCTGCATGGCGTCGAACAGGTTGAGGTTGGAGCCGGTGGGCAGGAAGACGACCTTCTCCAGCCCCCCGACGACGGCGGCCTGCGCCTGCGCCGCGACGACCTTCACGAAGTTCTCCCCGCCGCCCAGCGACTCCACGCGCTGACGGAACTGCGAGGCCTCCACCTCCGCGAGCCGTGACTGGCGCTCCACCTCCAGGTCGTTGAGGCGCTGCTGACGCTCCAGGGCCATCTGGATGGTCAGGCGTTCGCGCTCCAGCTCCGCCTCGGAGCGGATGCGGGAGGCGCGGGCGTCGGACTCGGCGCGGGCCAGGGCCTCCTCGCTCTCCACGCGCGCCTTCTCCAACTGAGCCTCCGCCTCCACCTTCGCGCGGCTGAGCGTTTCGAGCTGGTGGTTGCGGTTCTGCAATTCGATGAGGGATTGGCGTTCCGCCTCCGACTTGCGGTGGCTGGAGATGTCCGCCAACTGCTTCTCCTCCTCGCTGCGGATGCGCTTCAGCTCCGCGGCGGCCTGCGCTTCCTGCCGCGAGGCGTCCAGTTGGATCTGGATGTTGGTATCGATGGCCTCGCGCAGCTTCAGGGCTGTCTTCTCATCGACGGGGGCAATGTCCTTGATGTCGATGTCGATGATGCGCAGCTGATTCTCGGAGAAGAGCCGGTCCTTGCGCGCGCGGCCCGCGTCGTCCATGCCGAAGATGGCGCGGCGGATGAGCACGCTGGCGTTCTTGTGGAAGGTCTCGAACTCGTTCTCCGCGGCCACCTGGCGGATGCGCGACGCGAGGTTCTCACACACGTAGCCGATGAAGTCGTTCACCCGGAAGATGGCCTTGTCCTTCTCCGGGTCGCCCACCACGTCGAACTGCCACTTGTAGGAGAGCTTGATGCGCAGCCGCGCGTGGTCGCGCGTGGCCACTTCGAAGAGGTCCGTGGCGAAGTCCGGCCCCAGCCGCAGCATCAGCACCTTGAGCTGCCGGGGGCGCTTGGGCGTGCTGCCGGACAAGTCCAGCACGGTGACGTCCTCGTACGGGCGCAGCATCACCTTCGCCGGACCGAACTCCACCCGCGCCTGGTTGCTCTCGAAGTCGTTGATGAGCACCGCCGTGTTGTCCTCGATGCGCAGCACGATGGCGCGCGTGCGGTCCCCCTTCTCCGGCGCCGACGTGGGGCGCGGCGCGCGGGCCTCCTTCGGCTCCGTGGACGCGGGCGGCGGGGACAGGCCCAGCAGGGCCTCGGCTTCCGGGGACAGGCGCTTCTCGTGCAGCTCCTGGTGCGCCTCCGGCATGAACTGGCAGGGGCCCTGCACGAGCGTCACCTTGCCGGAGCGCAGGTCCCTCACGTAGAGGCCCTCGCCCTGCCCCAGCGACAGCGCGGCGATCTCCTTGTGGATGAGCACCTTCTCGCTGGGCACGTAGGTGCGCGGGCCTCGGACGATCCACGTGTCACCGGCCTTGCGCAGGCGGGGCTCTCCGCCCTCCTCCTCGGTGAGGTCGTCCAGCGCCTGGAGCTTCAGGCCCTGGAGTTCCGACAGGACGTGCTTGCGGCGCACGTCGCCCTCCAGCGCCTCGCCGGGCTCCAGGAAGAAGACATCCGGACCGGAGACGACCTTGCGGCGGCCTTCCTGGATGCGGCCGGTGGCGCGGTCCACCGGATTCAAGATGACGCAGTACTCGGTCTCCTTGAGGACGCGGGCCTTCTCCAGCGACTCGACGGAGACGGCCTCACCGGGCACGTAGCGGCCGGGGCCGCGCATCAGCCACTCGTCACCGGCCTCGCGGCGGCGGGGCGCGTCCTTGGCGCGGTCGTCCGTGAAGGCGGTGAGCGCGCGCAGGCGCAGCGCTTCCGACACGCCCAGCACGTACTCGGGGATGATGTCCCCTTCCAGCTCCTCGCCCGGATACAGCGGGAACACCTTGGGGCCCACGCGGACCTCGCGGTCCCCCACCGCCACCCGCGCCTGGCCGAAGTCGTCCAGCGCCACCTGGCCGTTCTCGCGCACCACGGGGTTGCGCACGACGCACCAGTTGCCGGAGCCCACCTCCACCATCCGCTCCTTGGCGACGAGCGTCAGGTGCGCTTCCAACGTGAGGACCCGGGGGCCCACCTCCATCAACACCACGCCCCGGTTCGCGTCCTCGATGTAGGCGTACTCGCGGTTCTTCAGGGAGATGCGTTGGATGGCTTCGGTGCTGGGGAGGGCGGAAGGCACGGGACACCTGCTCACACGGTGGAAGGTTCATCCGTGTGTCATTGCCAGCCGCGTGCCGCCCCCTCCCCGCCCCGGAACGGTTCCACCGCGCATCGGACTGGAACAGCCGCCCGCTCCATTCCGGGGCGGGCGGCGGTCCAGACTGGTGCGGTGCTGCCTACGGCGCCTGCGCGCCCCACGCCTCCACGGTCCACTCGTCGGCGGTGAAGCCAGGGCTGAAGCCGAAGGCGTCGGAGACCAGGTCGTATGCGTAGTCCGCGAAGATGCGGTGGCTGTAGCTGGTGGGGTGGATCTCATCCCAGAACAGGTACTTGTCCGGGTTGACCGCCTTGCCCTTGGAGGTGCCGGTGACGTTCGTCAGGCCATACGCGGACGGGGCCGCGATGATGGCGTTGAACTTGGTGTAGGCATTCATCCCGATGAAGGTGACGGACGGGAACTCACCGCGCAGCCGCGTCAGGGACTGGGACCAGAGCGTGTTGAACTGGCTGCTGGGCGGAGACAGCACGCTGCTGCCCAGGCCGAACGGGATGGACAGCGCCGCGGGCGTCTTGTGCAAGGGCGGCATGTTCACCCAGAGGACGCGCTTCGCGCCCGCCGCGACGAGCTTGCGGATCTGCCCTTCGATGTTGGAGACGGCCTTCGTCGCCGTTGCCTTGATGCCCGCGGTGTCGAACGGGTTGTCCATCGCCTTGTGATGGATGTCGTTGCCGCCGCCCCAGAGGACGTACAGCACGGTGGGGGACGCCGTGGGGCTGACCTTGAGGTAGGCGTTCACCTGGCCTGTCATGTCGGCGGTGACCGAACCGCCCTGCGCGTAGTTCGTGCCACCTTCGTCGGAGGCCACGAGCGGCAGGTCCAACTGGTTCGCTAGCTGCTTCACCCAGGGGCCGGAGATCTGGCTGGACGGGTTCGTCGTGGGGCCGCTGGTGGCGGTGCTGTACTTGCCGTTGTCACTCAGGCTGTCGCCGAACGCGACGATGCCGCTCTGCGCATCCGCCTGGAAAGGGGCGAGGGCCACGAGCGCGGCCGACAGCATCAGGAAGGGGGTCTTCACGGCTGCACGCTCCAGTCCTGCACGGTCCACTCGTCGGCGGAGAGGCCGGCGCTGAAGCCGAACGCGTCCGACACGAGGTCGTAGCCGTAATCCGCGAAGATGCGGTGGCTGTAGCTGGTGGGGTGGATCTCATCCCAGAACAGGTACTTGTCCGGGTTGACCGCCTTGCCCTTCGCGGTGCCGGTGACGTTCGTCAGGCCGTACGCGGAAGGCGACGCGAGGATGGCGTTGAACTGGTTGTAGGCGCTCATCCCGATGAAGGTGACGGACGGGAAGTCCTTGCGCAGCTGCGTCAGGTGCGAGGTCCAGAGCGAGTTGAACTGGGTGACGGGGGGCGCGAGCACCGTGTTGCCAAGACCGCCCGGCACGGACAGCGCCGCTGGCGTCTTGTTCAGGGGCGGCATGTTGACCCACAGGATGCGCTTCGCGCCGGCGGCGACGAGCTTGCGGATCTGCGCGTTGATGTTGTTGGCGGCCGTCGTGGCGGCGGCCTTGATGCCCGCCGAGTCGAACGGGTTCGCCTGGGCCTTGTAGTTGATGTCGTTGCCGCCGCCCCAGAGGACGTACAGCGCGGTGGCGGACGCCGTCGGGTGGGCCGCCAGGTAGGTGTTCACCTGGCCGGACATGCCGCTGGTGACGGCGCCGCCCCGTGCGTAGTTCGTGCCACCGTTGTCGGAGGCCGTCAGGGGCAGGCCCAACTGCGTCGCGAGCTGCTTCACCCAGGTGCCGGAGATCTGGCTGGAGGGGTTCGTCGTCGGACCGCTGGTGGCGGTGCCGTTGTTGCCATTGTCACTGAGGCTGTCACCGAACGCGACGATGCTCGTCTGAGCGCTCGCGTGCAGCGGCAGGAGGAAGGCCAGGGCGGCCACCAACGACAGGAAGGGATGCTTCATCAAAAAACTCCAGGAGAGAGGATAAACCGCTTTTCGCAGTGTGTCATCCCTCCCGGATTTTTCCAAGAGTCCAATTCTTCCTTGTTTTAATCTGGATGTTTCAGCCGGCTCAGCCGCGAGCGGCCCGGGCGTCGCGGCCCTTGGCGCGGGCGGCCTTGGAGAGCAGGTCGGAGCCCTTCTCCTCGCCCTTCATCCACGCCTTCATGGCGGGGACCACCGTCTTGCTCCAGGCCTTGCCACCGCGCACGGTGAGGAAGTCGTTCACCAGCGCGTCCACCAGGGTGGAGAGCTGTTCGGTCAGCTCCAGGCGCTCGGTGAGCTGATCATCCTCCTCCTCGGTCATCAGGGCGGGCAGCTTGGCGGCGCGGATGTCCAGGAACTCCGCATCCAGGGTGAGCTCGAACTCGCGCTCGCCGTGGGAGATGCGCAGCCGGGCCTGGGACACGAGCAGGCCCCGGTCCAGCGAGTGCCGCACGTTCTCCGAATACGGCGCCAGCGTGCCGCGCGCGCTCAGCTCCGTGACGTCGCCCGCGACGCCGCGCAGCACCACCTTGCCCAGGTAGAGCGCGGTGATGCCCGAACCGTCATGGTCCACCAGCGGGTCGCCGGACTCCGAGCGCCACAGCAGCCACGTCAGGAACTCGCGGCCCAGGTAGGCCCGGCCGCGCAGGAGCTGTTCGCGCGCCTTGCCCTGTTCGAGCTCCGCCTCGTCCTTCACCTCTTCGGTGGAGGCTCCGTCGATGCCCACGTCACCCCGGGCGAATGCCGCCTCGATCCGCGCCTGCTCACCCTTCGCCATGGCTGTCCTCCACCGAAGCCGTCGCCGGCAGGTCCATTCCGATGAGCTCCGCCGTGGGGCCCAGGGCCTTGTCGTCGATGCCCGCGCGCTGCGCCATGGACGCGGGCGTGATGCCAATCACCTTCACCGCCAGGGCGCCTTCCAGCGCGACGGAGATCTCATCCACCGTCTTGCGGGACGCGGCCCAGATCTGCACCTGCTGCGTCTTCAGGTTCCACGTCACGTCCAGCACGCTGGTGCGGGGCACCGCGCGCTGGCGCAGCAGCTGCTTCAGCTCCAGCTTCTGCTTGTTCTTCTCCGCGCGCGCGGGCGGGCGGCTGTTCTCCTTGGTGAAGGCGGACGTCCACTTGTCCAGCTCCGCCTTCATCATCGACGCGGGCACCTTCAGCGTGTCGATGCGGAAGGAGAACAGGGCGTACTCGCCGTAGAAGAGGTTGCTGGTGGAGAAGTCGGACGCTTCCGCGTTCTCCAGCTCCACGAAACCGGCCGCGCGCTCATCTTCGGAGCGACGGTCGATGGGTTCGAACGCATGGGACTTGAGTCCCTTCGTCAACCAGCGCTTCACATCGGACGGAGCTTCCTTGGAAGGCTCGGTCCGGAAGCGCGAAAAGGTCACGGCACCACGGAGGACAGGCATGGGGCGCGGCAGGATGGGCGTCCGGTGCCGTGGCGTCAAGGCACTCGGCGTGGCTGGACGTGGGGCGCTGGGAATAGCCGGCCGTCCAGGGCGTTGCGCGCCCCGAAGTCCCCTGCCGGGCGTTCACCCGAGCACGCCTCCGCCCTCCCCCGCTGGCCGGAAACGATGACACTCCCAGGAGCGCGACATACGGTGGCCGCCGCCATGCGCCGCGCCCTCCGCGTCTCCACCGTCTGCGTCCTCCTGACCGCCTGCGCCCACGCGCCCTCCACACCGGAGGGCCCCCCGGGCCACACCCTGACCGGGGTGACGAAGGCCCTGCTGGAGACCCTGGAGGCCGACGGGGCGCTCGCGGGCGCGTATGTGGTGGACGCGCGCACCGGCGAGCCGCTCTTCACGCACCGGGAGAACGTGCGGCTGTTGCCCGCGTCCGTGATGAAGGTGGTGTCCACGTCCGCGGCGCTGTCCGCGCTGGGGGCGGACTTCCGCTTCGTGACGCCGGTGTCCCTGGAGGGCTCGCAGGTGGGGGGCCTGTTCCTGGGCGACGTGGTGGCGCAGGCCTCCGGCGACCCGTCCCTGGGCTCGTGGCGCTTCCCGGAGACGGCGCTCGCGTGCGACCGCATCGCGGAGGCCTTCCAGGCGCGCGGCATCCACCAGTGGCGAGGCAGCGTGCGCATCGCCGGCACCGACGGCGTGGACGGCCTGATGGGGCCCGGCTGGGCCTGGGACGACGCCGCGTATGCCTACAGCGCGGCGCCCACGCCCTTCGTCTTCCGCGAGAACGTGGTGGACCTGGCCCTCACCCGCGCGCCCGGCGCCACCTGCGCGGACGCGCCCTCCGTGCAGCTCACCCCCACCTTCGCCACGCTGAGCGCGGTGGTGCGCGTGGACGTCAACGCGGAGCGCACGAACCTGTCCTGCATGCGCGGGGGCACCGGCGTGCGCTGCACGTGGCGCTCGCCCCAGGGCGGCCCCTGCCCCCAGTCCGCGGGCGTGAAGCTGGCCGTGGACGCGCCGCAAGAGCTCTTCGCCGCGTGCGTGGACGACGCACTGGCGCGCAAGGGCGTGACGCGGCTGCCCCTCACGCTGGAGGCCCCCACCAACCC
>NZ_RAWD01000509.1:0-4360 GCF_003612065.1 Corallococcus sp. CA047B | reverse complement strand
TGCCATCCGGGGTACAGCATCGCGGCGAGCATCGTCGCCGAGCCCACGAGGAACAGGCTGCCGAGCGGACGGACGGACGGATAGATGTGTTGGAAGAGGGCGGCCCCGAACTCATAGGGCACGAAGACCATCGTGGTCCCCACGACGAGGCCAAACGCCGCCGCGAACCATTCAACCCGTGCCCGCTCCAGGATGCCCACGGCGGCAGAGTACACAACCCACCCCGGCTGTCAGTGCCGGAGTGGCCTCCCAGCAGCCCGCCCGTCTGGTTCCTAGCGTCGACGCCAGGCGTCGAGCAGATGGCCGACCACGGCGTCCACCCCCACGTCGCGAGTGACCTGGGTGAAGACGAAGGGCCCCTCGCCGCGCATCTTCCGGGCGTCGCGTTCCATCACGCCCAGGTCCGCGCCCACGTGCGGTGCGAGGTCCGTCTTGTTGATGATCAAAAGGTCCGACTGCGTGATGCCGGGCCCGCCCTTGCGCGGCACCTTGTCCCCGCCCGCCACGTCGATGACATACACGGTGTAGTCCGCCAGCTCCCGGCTGTACTGCGCGGCCAGGTTGTCGCCGCCGCTCTCCACGATGAGCAGCTCCGGGTGCAGCTCCTCCATCAACTGCTCCAACGCGAGCAGGTTGTGGCTGATGTCCTCACGGATGGCCGCGTGCGGACAGCCGCCCGTCTCCACCGCCTTGATGCGTTCGGGAGACAGGGCCTGGTTGCGCACCAGGAACTCCGCGTCCTCCTTGGTGAAGATGTCGTTGGTCACCACGCCCAGCCGGTACTGGTCGCGCAGCTTCTTGCACAGCGCCAGCACCAGCGCCGTCTTGCCGCTGCCCACCGGGCCGCCAATCCCTATCGTGAAGGCCCGCTGCGAATAGTCGCGCCGGTGCGGCTTGTCGCGCGCGTCGAAGTGGCCCGGGTGGTCCAGCTCCTCGTGCGTGTGCTCGTGCCCGTCCTGCCCATGGCCGCGGTGGTCGTCGTCGTGCATGTCGCTTTCCCTTCGTTCCTTCAGGACAGGAACAGCCTCGAATACAGCCGGTCATGCGAAGCGCCCAGGAGGTCCAGGAGCGGCGCGGGCTGCGCCAGGTCCTCCACGCCCAGGGCGCTGCAATGCGTGAGCACCGCGTCCAGCAGCGGCGTGGCCCCGTGTTGGACCTGATGCGATTCGTGCGTGCCGATGACGCCCATGCGCACCCCGGCGGACAGCGCGCCCCGGAGCGTGAGCGACAGGAAGAGCCGCTGCGCGTCCTCCAGGTCCACCTCCAGCGCGCGCAGCACCGCGCCGAACAAGGGCGCATGGTGGAACTTCACGCCGGCCGCGCGGGCCGCCTCGCGCACCGGCCCCACCGCGTCCGGGAAGATGCGCGCGCAGGTGTCCAGGAAGGCCCTGCCCTGCGTGCGGCTGGCCCGGTGCGCGACGTGGTTGGACAGGAACACGTCCGCCCGCGCGTCCCACGCGGGCAGCGACGCGGGCTCGCGCCACCCGGCGTTCACCAGCGGCAGGCCGCCCAGCCCCGCCTGCCAGAGCAGCGCCTCCACGAAGCGCCGCACGTCGCCCGCGCCACGCACCTCGCCCTGCTGCACCGCGGCCTCCAGCCCGCCCGAGTGCGCGAAGCCCCCGGTGGGAAAACCGGAGTCCGCCAGCTGCAACACCCTCCAGCCCGTGCCCATGGCGTGTCCGCTTTAGAACAGCGAGTAGCGCTGCGCCAGGGGCAGCCACGTCGCGGGGTCGCAGCGCAGCAGCTCTCCGTCCGCGCGCACCTCGTACGTCTCCGGATCCACCGTGATGACCGGCAGCGCGTCGTTGAGCCGCATGTCCTTCTTGCCCAGCCTCCGGCAGCCCACCACCGCGGACAGCCGCTTGGTGAGCCCCAGCCCCTGCACGGTGCCTTCCGCCAGCGCGCGCCCGGACACGAAGGCGATGCTCGTGGCGCCCCGCGCCCGGCCGCGCGCGCCGAACATCGGGCGCATGATGTAGGGCTGCGGCGTGGGGATGGACGCGTTCGCATCCCCCATCTGCGCCCAGGCGATGAAGCCGCCCTTGAGCACCAGCTCCGGCCGCGCGCCGAAGAACGCGGGCCGCCACAGCACCAGGTCCGCCAGCTTCCCCACCTCCACGGAGCCCACCTCGTGGGACAGCCCGTGGGCGATGGCGGGGTTGATGGTGTACTTGGCCACGTAACGGCGGATGCGCAGGTTGTCGTTGTCCCCCTGCTCTCCGGGAAGGCGTCCGCGCTGCTCGCGCATCTTGTGCGCCGTCTGCCACGTGCGGGTGATGACCTCGCCCACGCGGCCCATGGCCTGGCTGTCGGAGGCCATCATGCTGATGGCGCCCAGGTCGTGGAGGATGTCCTCCGCGGCGATGGTCTCTCCCCGGATGCGGCTCTCCGCGAAGGCCACGTCCTCTGGAATCTCGCGGTCCAGGTGGTGACACACCATGAGCATGTCCAGGTGCTCATCCAGCGTGTTCACCGTGTACGGCCGCGTGGGGTTGGTGGAGCTGGGCAGCACGTTGGGCGCGCCGCACACGCGGATGATGTCCGGTGCGTGGCCGCCGCCCGCGCCTTCGGAGTGGTACGTGTGGATGGTGCGGCCCTTGAACGCGGCCAGCGAGTCATCCACGTAGCCGGACTCGTTGAGCGTGTCCGTGTGGATGGTGACCTGAATGTCCTCGCCATCCGCCAGCGTGAGGCACGTGTCGATGGCGGCGGGCGTGGTGCCCCAGTCCTCGTGCAGCTTGAGGCCGATGGCGCCCGCGCGCACCTGATCCAACAGGCCGTCCGGCAGGGACGTGTTGCCCTTGCCGGTGAGGCCGATGTTCAGGGGCAGCGTGTCCGTGGCCTCCAGCATCCGCTGGAGGTTCCACGCGCCCGGCGTGCAGGTGGTGGCGTTGGTGCCCGTCGCGGGGCCCGTGCCGCCGCCCACCCAGGTGGTGATGCCGCTGGCGATGGCCTCATCCGCCTGCTGCGGGCAGATGAAATGGATGTGCGTGTCCAGCCCGCCCGCGGTGAGGATGAGCCCCTCGCCCGCGATGACCTCCGTGGTGACGCCCACCACCATGCCCGGCGTGACGCCCGCCATGACGTCTGGGTTGCCCGCCTTGCCGATGCCGGCGATGCGCCCCGCCTTCAGGCCCACGTCCGCCTTGAAGATGCCCGTCCAGTCCACGATGAGCGCGTTGGTGATGACGCAGTCGAGCGCGTCCGCGTCCCCCGCGCCCGCGCGCTGGCCCATGCCTTCGCGCAGCACCTTGCCGCCGCCGAACTTGCACTCGTCGCCGTAGACGGTGGCGTCCTTCTCCACCTGGAGCCACAGGCCGGTGTCTCCCAGCCGCACCCGGTCCCCCGTGGTGGGGCCGAACATGTCCGCGTAGTGGCGGCGATCCATTCCGCGGCTCATGAGCGACCTTCCGGGTTCGGGTTCGGGCTCTCGTTCTCGGGTTCGTGACCGAAGCCCTGTTCACGCACGGCCTGGAGCAGGCGCTCGCGGCCCTCGTCGGACACCTTGCCGCTGCCCAGCGCGTTGCCGCCGCGCACCACCTGCTCACCCGCGATGGGGACCAGTGACACCGTCTTCACCTCGCCCGGCTCGAAGCGCACCGCCGTGCCGGCGGGGATGTCCAGCCGGTGGCCGTAGGCGCGGCCCCGGTCGAACACCAGCGCGCGGTTCACTTCCGCGAACGGGTAGTGGCTGCCCACCTGGATGGGCCGGTCGCCCCGGTGCGTGATGCGCAGGGTGATGGCCTCGCGGCCCGCGTTCAACTCCAGCATCCCGCCCTCCGCCTTCACCTGCCCCGGCGGCCCTTCAGGGGACGCGGCCGGCACGGTGAAGCGGTCCAGCGAAGGCACCGGCAGGAAGCTGCCGTAGAGCGCCAGCGTCAGGTCCCCGTGCTCCGCCACCACCGGGTGGTGCACGGTGACGAGCTTGGAGCCGTCCGGGAAGGTGCCCTCCACCTGCACCTCGGCGATCATCTCCGCCACGCCGTCCATCACCTGCGCGCGCCCCAGGAAACGACGCCCCAGGTCCATCAGCTCCGCCACGCTCCTGCCGTCACGGATGAACTCCAGCAACTGGGTGGCGATGAGCGCCATCGCCTCCGGGTAGTTGAGCCGCAGTCCTCGCGCCAGGCGCTTCTGGGCGACGACGCCCGCCTGGTGCAGGAGCAGCTTGTCCACGTCTCGGGGGGACAGGTGCATGAGCCCAACTCCCTCATTTCATCCGGTTGCGGTACGTCAACCGGCCCCGACCCTAGCGCGACGCGTCACCCTGGACCAGGATGGGCGACCGGCCGATGTCTTTCGGCCTCCCCCTCTCCCCCGAGGCCCCCCATGAAGAGCTTCAAGTCGAGCAGCTTCAAGC
>NZ_RAWD01000508.1:0-4385 GCF_003612065.1 Corallococcus sp. CA047B | reverse complement strand
GTCGGGGGAGAGGGGCCGCACCCCCAGCAGCGTGGTGCCGGTCTGGAGCGCCAGGAGGAAGCCTCGCTCGCGCAGGCCCTGCTCCAGCATGTCCAATACTCCGGCGAGCGCGGCGTAGAGCGTGTCGTCGTCCTGGTCGGTGGCGGGCAGCACCACCTCCGCGTGCACGGCGAACACGGGGCGGGTCTGCCCCTCCACCTGTCCGGGCTCCTCGGCGGCCTCGCGCAGCGCGGTGAGGAAGGCACTCACGCTGGGGTAGCGGCGGGTGGCGTCCTTGTCCAGGCAGCGCAGCACCACCGCGTCCATGCCGGGGGACACCGGCGCGCGCACGCTGGGGCGCGGCGGCGGGGCCTCCAGGTGCATCCGTTCCAGCTCCAGCCGGTCCTCGGACTGGAACGGGTAGCGGCCGGTGAGCAACTGGTGCAGCAGCACGCCCAGCGCGTACACGTCCGTGGGCGGCCCGATGCGACCGCCCCGGAACTGCTCGGGCGCCATCGCGTGCGCGGTGCCCAGGCGCTGGCCGGCG
Organism: Corallococcus sp. CA047B; assembly: GCF_003612065.1. Lineage (NCBI taxonomy): Bacteria > Pseudomonadati > Myxococcota > Myxococcia > Myxococcales > Myxococcaceae > Corallococcus > Corallococcus sp. CA047B. The sequence continues at coordinate 3,859 of NZ_RAWD01000508.1, read as the reverse complement.
GTGGTGAGGCCTTCCTGGCCGGGCTCCTGCTGGATGAGCTTGGCGATGCCGAAGTCGAGCAGCTTCAGCCGGGGCTTCTCCCCCTCCTCCACGACCAGGATGTTGCTGGACTTCAGGTCGCGGTGGACGACGCCGGAGCGGTGCGCCGCCTCCAGCGCGCCGCAGATGGGCTCCAGGTACGCCAGCGCGCGGGACGCGGAGAGCCGCCCGCGCTCCTGCACCACCTGGCTCAGCGTGCGCCCCGACAGCAGCTCCATCACGTAGTAGGGGCTGCCGTCCGGCATCAGGCCGAAGTCGTAGACGTCCACGATGTTGGGGTGGTGGATCTGATTCACCACCCGGGCCTCGCGCACGAAGCGCTGGAGCATCTCCCCCTGGTCCGCCAGGTGCGCGTGCAGCACCTTCACCGCGGCCAGCCGGCCCAGGATGCGGTGCTCGGCCTCGTAGACGCTGCCGTGGCCTCCGGCGGCGATCATCGACTTGAGCACGTACTCGCCCGCGAGCGTGCCCGGTCCCCGTTCGGAACGGGTGGGTGCGTCATGCCCCTTGTCCGTGGCGCTCGCGGCCGCGCGCGCCTGGATGCGGAAGGTGCTCTCGGAGTCCGCCGCCATGAATCCCCGCACCCTAGCATCCGCCGGGTGGGTCGCGTGCGCCCGTCGCCGGCTGCCTCCCTGCCTGCCCTTTTGCCCGTTCACCAGGAGTCAGGCTTCCTGCCCTGGGGGTGGAAGGGACGTTCATTGGAAGCCGTTGGGGTATGGTTGCGAACCGGGCCAAGGCTTCTGGCCATCACGGAGCGCGGCGTCATGCACGACAGGCGGCGAGGAGAGTGCCGGCCCGAGCGCAGGGGAACGCCAGGGGGCTGGCACACATGATGACGTTGTTGGACGAGCTCACGACCTGCGCGGGCCAGTCGGTGACGGCTCCGTCCTCGACCGGGGCGTGTCTCATCCTGATCAGCACGACGACGCCCGCCGCCATCGGCAAGGCGTACCGGCTGGAGCCGGGCGAGCACATCATCGGGCGCGGGTCGGAGGCGGAGGTCCGCATCGACGACCACGGGGTGTCGCGCAAGCACGCGCGCATCCTGCGCTCCGCCGACGGCACCTGCCGCGTCACCGACCTGGAGTCCACCAACGGCACGTTCCTCAACGGCCTGCCGGTGTCCACGGCGGAGCTGCAGGAGGGCGACCGGCTCCAGGTGGGCACCGTCACGGTGTTCCGCTTCTCCCGGCGGGAGGTGCTGGAGCAGCGCGAGGAGCAGCTCAGGCAAGCGCTGTCCGCGGCGCGCGTGGGCATCTGGGACTGGAGCGCGAAGAGCGGTCAGGTGACGTGGAGCGAGCACGTGGACCGGCTTTTGGGACTGGCGGTGGGCAAGCTGTCCGGCCGCGCCATGGACCTGGAGGAGATCGTCCACCCGGCGGACCTGCCCCGGCTGCGCGCGGGCCTGGCGACGGCGCTCCAGCAGAAGTCGCAGGTGGACGTGGAGTACCGCATCGAGCCTGCCGGCAGCGGCTACCGCTGGATTTCATGCAAGGGCGACGTGCTGCTGGACGCGGCGGGGCAGCCCGCACGGGTGACGGGCACGGTGATGGACATCACCGCGCGCAAGCAGGCGGAGCAGGAGCTGCACCGGCAGGCGCTCATCTTCGAGAGCATCTCCGACGGCGTCGTCATCACGGACCTGGCGGGCGGGGTCATCGACTGGAACACCAGCGCGGAGCGGATGTTCGGCCGAAGCCGCAAGCAGGCCATGGGACAGACGCTCTTCAGCGTGCTGCACCCGGGTGAGCAGGACCGGCTGACGGGCGCCATCCTCACCGCGCTGGAGGTGCACGGGCGCTGGTCCGGGGAGCTGGAGTTCCGGCGCGACGACGGCATGACGTGCGTCTGCGAGTCCGTGGTGGTGCCGCTGCGCGACGCCGAAGGGCGCATCATCGCGAACATCATGGTCCACCGCGACATGAGCGAGCGCCGGCAGCTCCAGGCGCGGCTGGTGGTGGCGGACCGGCTGGCCAGCGTGGGCACGCTGGGCGCGGGCGTGGCGCACGAAATCAACAACCCGCTGGCGTACATGCTGGTGAACCTGCACCTCATCCGCGAGGGGCTGGACAAGCTGGAGACGCAAGGCGCGCCGTCGGAGCCGGTGGCGGCCATCCAGCAGCTCGTGCGGGAGACGACGGAGGGTGCGGAGCGCATCGCCACCATCGTGCGGGACCTGAAGGTGTTCGCGCGCGGCGAGCAGGAGTCGCGGCCGATGCCGGTGGACGTGCGTCGCTCCGTGGAGCTGGCGTGCAAGATGGCGGACAACGTCATCCGTCACCGCGCGCGGCTCATTACCGAATTTGAACCGGTGCCGGCGGTGGAGGCCAGTGAGGCGCGGCTGTGTCAGGTGTTCCTGAACCTGCTGCTCAACGCGGCGCAGGCGATTCCGGAGGATCCGTCCTCCGTCACCGAGCATGAGATTCGCGCCATCATCCGCCAGGGCGAGCCCGGCAAGGTGGTGGTGGAGGTGCGCGACACCGGCGTGGGCATGACGCCGGAGGTGCTGGGGCGCATCTTCGATCCGTTCTTCACCACGAAGGCGGTGGGCGTGGGCACGGGGCTGGGGCTGTCCATCTGCCACGGCATCATCGAATCCATGGGCGGCTCCATCCAGGCGGAGAGCGTGCCGGGGCAGGGCAGCACCTTCCGCGTGGTGTTGCGCTCGGCGCAGCACGAGCCGGACCTCTACCCCCGGCTGTCGGCGACGGCGCAGGCGGGGGCGCGCGCTCGCATCCTGGTGGTGGACGACGAGCCCAACGTGACGGTGGCGCTGCAGCGCTCGCTGGCGACGGAGCACGAGGTGGCCACGGCGAACAGCGCGCAGGCGGCGCTGCGGCTGGTGAACGAGGGCGGCCGCTTCGACCTCATCCTCTGTGACGTGATGATGCCGGGGATGACGGGCATGGACCTGTACTTCGAGCTGGGCCGTTCGGCGCCGGAGCAGGCCGGGCGCATGGTGTTCATGACGGGCGGGGCCTTCACGCCGCGCACGGTGTCCTTCCTGCGCGACGTGCCGAACCTCAAGTTGAGCAAGCCGCTGGACCTGGCGCAGCTGCGGGAGCTGGTCGGTCGTTCGGCGGAGGCGGGGCGATGAGCGTCTCCTCCGGTCACCCCGCGTCCCCTCCCGAGGCCGCGGTGGGGCCGGGGGAGCCGTTGCCTCCGGTGCAGGGCCTGGGCACGGCGGGCGCCCCGGCATCCCAGGGCCGTGAGTGGACGGTGCGCGCGCTGGGGATGGGGTTGCTCATCGGCGCGCTCCTGGCCGTCACCAACCTCTACATGGGGATGAAGACGGGCTGGTGGGACAGCGGCTCCATCACCGCGACGGTGCTGGGGTTCAGCGGGCTTGCCGCCTATGGGCGCCGGCGGGGCGTGCCGTACACGCCGCTGGAGAACAACCTCACGCAGACGGCCGCGTCGGCGGTGGGCGCGATGCCCGCGGCGGCGGGCCTGTTGGGCGCGCTGCCGGCGCTGGCGCTCCTGGGCGTGGCGGTGCCGGGCTGGGGCATCGCGGCCTGGGGCCTGGTGCTGGGCACGGTGGGCGTGCTGGTGGCGGGGCTGCTGCGTCGGCGCCTCCTGGAGCAGGAGGCCCTGCCGTTCCCCACGGGCATCGCCACCGCGGAGCTCATCTCCACGCTGCATGCGGCCACGCCGACGGAGGCCCCGGGCACGTCGGTGGGGCGCGGCCGGACGCTGGTGGGCGCGGGCGTGGTGGCCATGGTGGTGACGTGGATGCGGGACTCGCGCGGGTGGTTGCCGGGCATGGTGGGCCTGCCGGGCCGCGTCGGTGGTGCTCCGCTGGAGTCGCTGACCTGGGGCG
>NZ_RAWD01000507.1:0-4387 GCF_003612065.1 Corallococcus sp. CA047B | reverse complement strand
ACCGAGTGGGGCGGGGGACTTGCCTACATTGTCGGGGGATGGCGTTGTTTGTTGCGTACCCCGTTCCAAGGGCGTGAGAAGCCGAGAACCCCGGGCGCATGCCGCAGTGCGGCAGGCGTGGGCCTCCACGTCTACCGCTTCTTCGCCGACATGCCGTTCAGGGCCACCGCGGCCTTCACGAGCGCCTTGAACGCGCGCGCATCGACCTTCTCCCCTTCGTGGATGTCGATGGCCCTTCGCGTGTTGCCCTCCAGGCTGGAGTTGAAGAGGCCTGATGGGTCCGGGAGCTTCGCCCCCTTGGCGAACGTGAGCTTCACGGCCTTCTTGTACGACTCCCCGGTGCAGACAATCCCGTGGTGCGACCAGACCGGAGTGCCCATCCACTTCCACTCCTCGGTCATCTCGGGGTCGGCTTCCAGGATGAGCGCCCGCATGCGGGCCAGGGCCTCCCCGCGCCAATCCCCCAGGTCGAGGATCCGCTGGTCGATGAGTTGGGACGCGGTTTTTTCGGCACTCAATGGGACCTCCCCTGCAAGGCGCCCTTCGCGCCGGCCGTTCATCAGGCCAGCGGATCATTCCGTCAAAAAACAAGCCCAGCAACCGGGTGGGGTTGCTGGGCTTCTGGACATCCGCCCCCAAGGGCGTCCGCGCTGTCCGGAGGACTACCGGACGATGTTCAGCGCGGTGTCATCGAGGAAGAAGCTCGTCTGCAGCGACGAGTCCTCCGTGCCGTTGAAGTAGATGCGGACCGTCTGACCCTTGTACGCGGCCAGGTCGAACGTCCGCTGCACGTAGGCCGTGCCCTTGTCCAGGTTGCTGTAGGTGGCCAGCGTGGCCAGCACCGTGCCCGCGCTGTTGCGGACCTGGATGGCCAGCTTGTCGTAGGCCGTCGTGGTCGTCGTCTCCGCCGTGGTGATGCGCGCCCAGAAGCTGAACGTGGCGCTGCACGCCGTGGCGGGGATGGTGATGTCCTGGTAGGCGAACTCGGTGCGCGTGGCGCCGTAGCCGTTCAGATAGGCCTTGTACGTGCCCGTGCGCGGCGCACTGCCGGACGTGGTGCCGTCGATGACGCCCGACGAGGTGGTCCAGCCCGTGTTGCCGCTCTCGAAGCCCGCGTTGGCCAGGAGCTGCTCGGTGATGGAGCAGCTGCCCGTGCCGTTGTTCACCGTCACCGACACCGTGGAGGACGTGCCGACGTTGTTCGCCGCGTCATACGCCTTCGTGGTCAGCGCGTAGCTGCCGTTGGCCACCGCCGTCGTGTTCCACGCGAAGCTGTACGGCGCGGCCGTCGCCGTGCCCAGCAGCGAGGTGCCCGCGTAGAACTCCACGCGCGACACGCCCACGTTGTCGGAGGCGTTGGCGCTCAGGCTCGCGGTCCCGCTCAGCGTGGCGCCGCCCACGGGGGCGGTGATGGACGTCGTGGGCGGGGTGGTGTCGCTGCCGCCGCCGCCGGTGATGAAGAGCGTGTACAGCAGCTTGTTGGGCGAACCCGTTCCCGGGCTGGTGACCTTGTTCGGCGTGGAGTTGTTCACCAGCGCGTCACGCACCTGCGCGGGCGTCGCGGTGGGGTTGGCGCTCAGGTAGAGCGCCGCGGCGCCGGCCACGTGCGGCGAGGCCATGGACGTGCCGCTCATCGAGGTGCTCGATGAGTTGCCGGAGTTGGAAGCCGAGGTGATGCTCGAGCCCGGCGCGAAGATGTCCACGCACGTCCCGTAGTTGGAGAACGACGAGCGACCGTCGCTGCTGGTGGTGGAGCCCACGGTGATGGCGTTGGGCGCACGCGCCGGCGAGTAGTTGCAGGCGTTGGCGCTGTCGTTGCCAGCGGCGACCACCGTCGTGACGCCCGCGGCGATCATCCGCTCCGTCGCATCATCGATGGCCGGAATGCCGACATCGCCCAGGCTCATGTTGGCGACCGCCGGCTTGATGTGGTTGGCCGCCACCCAGTCCATGCCGCCGATGACCTGCGCGTCGTTTCCATAGCCCGTGCAGTCGAGCACCCGCACCCCGTGGACGATGACCTTCTTCGCCACGCCCCAGGTCGTGCCGCCCACCGTGCCCGCCACGTGCGTGCCATGGCCATGGCAGTCCGAAGGGTCGCTGTCGTTGTCGATGAAGTCGTAGCCGTTGCCGACGCGACCGGTGAACTCGGTGTGGGTCTGCCGCAGACCGCTGTCGATGATGTACGCATGCACGCCGGTGCCGTCGACGTTGTAGGTGTAGGAGCTGTTGCGCGGCAGATCCCGCTGGTCGATGCGGTCGATGCCCCAGGTCGCGCTGGTCTGCGTCGCCGACACGTGGAGCAGGCCGTTCTCCTGCACATAGGCCACGCGAGGGTCGGACAGGAGGCGCTGGGCCTCGGCCTCGGTCATGTTCGCCAGGAAACCGTGGATGGTGTGCTCATAGGTCCGCAGCACCTTGCCACCGTTGAGGGACACCATCTCCCGGGCGATGTTCGCCGCCCCCTGCTGCCGGACCGCCTGCGTGGCGTCGCGCAGGACGACGATGTACTCGCCGGCGATGGCCCGGTCCCGGCGGATCATCTGCGCCGTGTGACCGAATTGCTCGCTGTCGGACTCCTGTGCCTCCGGCATCGGGCCGCATGCCGCGGCCAGCAGGGAAATGGCACTCACCGCATGCGTCAGTTTCAGTTTCATTCGGCCTCTCGGGGAACGTGCGGGCACCGGTTTGGAAGCCCTCGTACAGACCGTAAAATTAGCTATTCTTGATAAAGCGGTCAATGCGGCTTTCCTGAGTGATGGCCGGGGTCGAACTCGGGTCACCGGCGGCGAAAGAACGTGTGAGGTCGGTGAGACGCCGGCCTTGTTCGCTACCGGGCGGGGCTCCATGACGTGCAGACAGTGGCGCTGGACAACGGCGTAGGCCCGTCGTCCAGGCCCGGGGCGACTCCTCCTTTTCCTTCACCTTCAAAACGCAGCAGCCGGGGGGCCCACGCGCCCCGGACGGGAGACGTACGTGCAAACACAGACGGAGTATCAGGCGGGGACGCAGTGGCTGGTGGTGCTGGACGGTGAGGCGCGAGGGCTGGTGGCGGCGGTGGATGCGCACCCTGACGCCAGTCGCCTCTTCAACGGCACCATCGACGCCGCAGGCTACATCCACTACCTCATCCAGACGTATCACTATGCCCGCTGGAGCACGCCGATCCTCGGGGAGGCGGGACAGCGGCTGAAGCGGTTGGGACGACACCCGGAGCTGGCGGAGCTGTTGATCCAGAAGGGGGAGGAGGAGCGCGGGCACGAGAAGTGGTTGCTGTCGGATCTGAAGAACCTGGGCTGCCCGGAGGAGCAGGTGGAGGCGGCGGCGCGGTGCCCGGCGGTGGAGGCCTATACGGGGTGGAACTTCTTCACGTCGCGCGCGGGCGTGCCGACGGCGGTGCTGGGGACCGCGTACGTGCTGGAGTACCTGTCGCAGACGCGGGCGGGCGTGGGGGCGGAGCGGCTGCAGGCGGTGGCTTCCATTCCCAACATCCACAAGTCGGTGACGTTCCTGCGCAGCCATGGGGCGCTGGACGGAGACCACGTGGCGGAGATGGCGAGGATCCTGGGGCGGCTGACGGACCCGGAGGAGCAGGCGGCGATCATCCTCTCGGCCCGGGCCACCCGGAGCATCTACCCGGGCATCTTCCGTGACGGCAGCCCCACCGGCCACCCGCTCGCGAGGTAGAGGCAGGCGGAGTCGAGGGCTTGCGCCTTGGGGATGAGTATTGATTGCGAATCCAGCTCATCCCCGCCATCCTTTGAGCCAAAGACATTCATGTCTTGGGGGTGTCATACAATTCATCGTGGCTTGGACGGATGAGTGCGCCCAGGGGCGGCACCTGGGTCGGAGGGGGCGCGGGCTCGCCAATGAGCAGGCGCAGCTCCGCGCGGCGGTTCTGTTCTCGGCCTTCCTGGGTGGCATTGCTGCTCGCCGGCCGGCGGGCACCGAAGCCCCGGGCCTCCAGTCGCCAGGCGGGCACGCCCTTCTGCACGAGGTAGCGGAGCACCGCCTCGGCGCGCGCCAGGGACAGCCGCTGGTTGGCGGCGTCGGAGCCTCCCGTGTCCGTGTGGCCTTCGATGAGCACGCGCGGGAGCTCGGGGTGCTCCAGGAGCACCCGCGCCAGTTGATCCAGCACGCGCGAGGCGCCCGTCAGCGTCGATGCACCGGGTTTGAAGAACACCTGCCCATGCAGGACCAGCTGCTCCCGGGTGAGGGTGACCAGGGGCCGCGTGTCGGCAGGGCAGCCGGACTGCTCCCGGGTGCCCCGCTCCTGGACGCAGGCGTCCAGCGCGTCCGGCACGCCATCCCCATCCGTGTCCGTCTCCGCCATGGGCGCTGGCTCCGGCTCGGGCACGGCTTCGGGAGGAGCTTCGGGGGCGGGCGG
>NZ_RAWD01000506.1:0-4399 GCF_003612065.1 Corallococcus sp. CA047B | reverse complement strand
GCCACCACCACCTCCTCCGCCCTCGCCGCCTTCGCCCTCGTCCTGATCCTCGCGGTGGATGAACATCACCACGTCGGCGTCCTGCTCGATGGAGCCGGACTCACGCAGGTCGGACAGCATGGGCTTGCCGCCCTTGCGCTCCTCCACCTTACGGTTGAGCTGGCTGAGCGCGATGATGGGCACCGACAGCTCCTTGGCCAGCTGCTTGAGCGCACGGGAGATCTCCGCGACTTCCAACTGGCGGCTCTCCACCTTGCCCTTCTGGTGCATCAGCTGAAGGTAGTCGATGACGAGCAGCGACAAGCGCGGATCCTTCTGCTTCACGCGCCGCGCCTTGGCGCGCAGGTCGAACGGGGACAGGCCGCCGGAGTCGTCGATGTAGATGGGCGCGTTGTAGAGCGCGCCCGCCATCTCCTGGAACTTCTCCTCGTCGTGCGGCGACAGCCGGCCGCCTCGCAGCTTCTTCATGTCCACGCGCGCCGTGGACGCGAGCAGACGCATGAGCAACTGATCCGCGGGCATTTCCAGGCTGAAGATGCCGACCGCCTTGTTCTCCTTGAGCGCCGCGTGCACCGCGATGTTCATCGCGAGCGACGTCTTGCCGATGCCGGGACGCGCCGCGAGGATGATGAGTTCACCCGCGTGCAGGCCGGTCAGCTGCATGTCCAGGTCGATGAAGCCCGTGGACAGGCCCGTCACGCCCGTGGACGCGGCCTTCATCTTGTCCAGCAGGTCGAGCGTCTGCTCCATCAGCTCGCTGACCGGCCGCAGGTCGCCTTCGCGCTTCTTCTCCGCGAGGAGGAAGACCTTGCGCTCCGCCTCGTCGAGCAGGACCTCCAGTTCGCCCGTCTCCTGGCTGGCCAGGTCCTGGATCTCCCGGCCCACGTTGGCCAGGCGCCGGCGCAGCGCCTGATCCTTGACGATGTGGGCGTACTGCACGGCGTTGGCCGCCAGCGGGACGACCTGGTCCAACCCCATCAGGTACGCCGGGCCCCCCACCGCGACGAGCTGCCCGAGGATCTTCAGCTCCTCCGCGAGCGTCAGGTGGTCCACCTGCTTGCTCTGCGCGTCCAGCCGCATCATCGCGCCGAAGATCTGCGCGTGCGAGGGACTGGAGAAGTCGTCCGCGTGGATGACCTCCGCCACGGGCGTAATCAGCCCGTTGTCCGCCAGCACGGCGCCGAGCACCGCGCGCTCCGCGGCGAGATCCTCATGGACCCGCCGACCTTCCCTACCGTCCAGGACGTTCTGCATGGCTGCTTGGAACCTCTACTGCCAGCGTCTGACACGTTCGGCGGAACGTCCAGTTTCCCTTCAACAGACCTGTAGCAAGGGGTGGGACCCGGACGCCCGGTGAAGGGACGTCCCAGGGCGGCTCACTCGGCCGCGCCCCACTGCTGGAGGAAGGACTCCCGGTAGGTCCGACTCAGGATCACCGTGGAGCCATCCTTCAGGACGAGGATTCCGTCGCCATGGGTCCAGGGCTCCAGCCGGGCGACGGCCTCCAGGTTCACCAGGTCCCCCCGGTGCACCCGCACGAAGCGGGCGGGGTCCAGGCGCTCCTCGAGGGCCCGCAGCGTCTGGCGCACCAGGTGCTCACCCTGGGCGGTGTGGAGCCGCACGTACTTGTCCTCCGAGGACAGGCGCCACACGGTGTCCAGCTTGAGCGGCACCCAGCCCTCGCCCACCTTCACCACCAGCCGCTCCAGGGGGCGCTCCGGCCGGGCCCGCGCCACCGTCGTCAGCAGGGCGTCCAGGGAGGCCGTGCCGCGTTCGCCCGCGGACAGGAGCGCATGGGCCTTGTCGAGCGCCCGGGCGAAGCGCGCGGCGTCATAGGGCTTGAGCAGGTAGTCCGCCGCGTGGGCCTCGAAGGCCTGGAGCGCGAAGCGTTCATAGGCCGTGGAGAAGATGACCGCCGGGCACGCCTCCGGCCCGAGCGCCTCCAGCACCTCGAAGCCGGTGAGGCCGGGCATCTGCACGTCCAGCACCACCAGGTCCGGCCGCAGCGCTTCGATGCGCGCGAGCGCCTCCGTGCCGTCCACGGCCTCGCCCACGGGCGTGAAGCGCGCGTCGGCCGCCAGCAGGCGCAGCACCTTCGTGCGCGCGGGGGCTTCGTCGTCCACCACCAGGACGCGGAACACCGTCATGACGCCTCCCGGGGCAGCCACACCGTCACCCGGGCGCCGCCCTCCGGCCCCGCGCCGCGCTCCAGCCCGGCCTGGCCCCCGTGCAGCAGCGTCAGCACCCGCTCCAACTGCGCCAGCCCCACGCCCGGCCCCTTCGACGGCGACGGGGCGCCGAAGCCGCGCCCGGTGTCCTCCACCTCCAAGGCCCAGCGCGCGCCGTGGCCCCGGCCGCGAATGCGCACCTCCAGCGGCGTGCGCAGGTCCTGGTTGTGCTTCACGGCGTTCTCCACCAGCGTCTGCAGGGCGAAGCACGGCACGTGTTGCGCCTCCAGCCCTGGCTCCACGCTCCAGCGCACAGCCAGCCGGTCCCCGAAGCGCGCCGCCAGGAGCGCGATGAAGCGCTCGGTGTGACCCCGCTCCTCGCCCAGCGTCCAGGTTGGCTCCGTGCGCTCCAGGCTGGCCCGCAGGAGCTGTCCCAGGTCGCTCAGCAACCGGTCCGTGCGCGACAGGTCCTCGTACATCACCGAGCTGATGGTGTTCAGCGCGTTGAAGAGGAAGTGGGGGTGCAACTGGCCGGTGAGCGACTGGAGCTGCGCGGCCTTGAGCTCACCTTCCAGGGACGCCGCCCGCAGCGCCCGCCGCTGGCGCTCCCTCCACGCGGCCCCCAGCGAGATGACGGCGCAGATCAACCCGTAGCTGATGAGGTCCTTCTGGGCCTCCATCGGGAGCTTGTAGGTGAGCGGCCCGAAGTCGTACCTCCCCAGGCCCAGGAGCGCGTAGGCCCCGTGGCGCAGGGCCGTCATCACCGAGACATGCAGGGTGGTGAAGAGGACGAAGGCCCCGGCGTGGATGCCCAGGAACCGCGCCCAGCCCACGCGGGGGCCCGGCGCGTTGAGGACCGCCGTCATCATCAGGGGAATCGCCAGCGCGACGGCCAGCGCGCTCGTCACCTCCCAGATGAACGCGGGGGCCCAGGGACCAGGGTCGCGGTAGGAGAGCTGCTCCAACCGCACGGCGCTGCCCTGCCACACCCCCAGGGCCACGCAGAACAGCAGCACCTTCAGTGCCGGCCGGGCCCGCAGACGCGGCCAGTACCAGCGCGGGGGCCCGGGTTGGGACTCGACGGACACGGTGCTCACCCCACCGTCCCGGGGGCCAGGGGGGCGGTCCGGGTGGCCCCGGCCTTGAGGCCGAAGAACGGCCTGAGCCAGGAGACGCGGGAGACCCCCACGGTCAGGGCGCACGTGAGGACGAAGGACCCGGTGAGCACCAGGCCCAGCAGCGCCCAGGGGCCCACGGGAAGGCGCAGCAGGAGGTAGCCCACGCAGATGATGACCGTCTGGTGGAAGATGTAGAACGGGTACGACAGCGCCTGCGCCCGGCCAAGCCACGGGGGCGCCACGCGCACGTGGTGACGCGCGTAGCCCAGCGCCGCCAGCAGCGTGCCCCAGAGGACGACACTCCCCGCCAGCATGTGTACCGGGGCCGGCAGCGACGACTCCGCCATCGCCGGAACGAGCCCCGCCACGGCGATGGCCAGCATCCCGTGCCGCAGCGTCACCAGCCGCGTCCAGATCCCGGGGCAGCGGCCCAACAGGTGCCCGTACAGGAACAGCAACCCGTAATGGATGAAGGTGCGCGGATCATCCAGGAGGGCGTGCGTCTCCGGCCAGTCCCGCAGCAACTGCCGGTTGAGCGCGAGCGGCACCACCAACCACGCCACGTTCCACCCGCGCGACAGCCAGACGTCGGCGCGCGCGAGCCACCGTTCGCCCCGGGCCGTGCGCAGCGCGGCGAAGAGGGGCAGGGCCAGCAGGCAGTAGATGAACAGGTAGGCCACGAACCACAGATGGTGCCAGCTGAAGCTGCCGGCGGGGTAGGGCACGAGGTCGAACACCGTCGGGTAGAAGGCGGCGTAGCTGCCCTGGAACCGCCCCTGGAACAACCGCTCCACGTAGATCTGCGGCGGCACCACCACGAACATGCCGAACACCAGCGGCCCCAACAGCCGCCGCGTCCGGTCCTTCGCGAAGGCCCCCAGGGAGCGTCGGCGCAGCGCGAACGCGGTGCCCACGCCGGAGATGAGCATCAGCAGCGGCATGCGCACCAGGTGCAGCACGGACATGGTGGGCTCCAGCACCGGGAGCGCCTGGGGGCTCTTCACGTGCCAGTCCCAGGTGTTGAACATCATCCCGGTGTGGAACAGGTGCAGCAGCACGATGGCCATCACCCGGAGCCAGTCCAGGTCGGGGCGGTGAGCGTCGGGGGCGGGA
>NZ_RAWD01000505.1:0-4463 GCF_003612065.1 Corallococcus sp. CA047B | reverse complement strand
GAACCTCCACCCCGGATTGGCTCCCATGTTCCGCATCCCTTCCGCCTGTTGCCTCGCGTTCGTGCTCGCGACCTGGAACGTGAACTCGGTGAGGGCCCGGCAGCAGCGGCTGGTGGACTGGTTGAAGAAGCACCAGCCAGACGCGCTCTGCCTTCAGGAACTCAAGTGCACCGATGCGGACTTCCCCTTCGATGCGGTGAAGGAGGCGGGCTACTTCGCCGCCGTGCACGGGCAGAAGACGTACAACGGCGTGGCCATCCTGGCGAAGCAGGAGCCCACGGATGTCGTGAAGGGCCTGTCGGACGGGGTGGATGACACGCACGCGCGCTTCATCGCGGCGACGGTGGGGGGCGTGCGGGTGGTGAGCGCGTACGCGCCCAACGGGCAGCAGGTGGACTCGGACGCGTATGTGTACAAGCTGGAGTGGTTCCACCGGCTCAAGCGCTACCTGGAGACGCGCCACAAGCCGGACGAGCCGCTGGTGCTGGGCGGGGACTGGAACATCGCCCCGGACCCCATCGACGTGTACGACCCGGCGCAGTGGGAAGGGCAGACGCTGTTCACGTTGCGGGAGCGGGACGTGTTGCAGCAGGTGCGCGCGTTCGGGCTGACGGACGCGTTCCGGCACCTGCACCCGACGGAGCAGAAGTTCTCCTGGTGGGATTACCGGATGCTGGCGTTCCCGAAGAACCTGGGCGTGCGCATCGACCACCTGTTCCTCACGGCGCCGCTGGTGCCCCGGTTGACGGCCTGCGACGTGGACCGCGAGGAGCGCAAGGGGAAGCAGCCGTCGGACCACGCGCCGGTATGGCTGGAGTTGAAGGACTGAGTAGAGTCGGGGGCATGTCCGTCCTCCGATTGGATTGCACGAAGTGTGACCGGACGTATGCGCCGGGCTCGGTGTGGAACCTGTGCACGGCGTGTCAGGCGCCGCTGTTCGCGCGCTACGATCTGGAGCGCGCGGCCCGCACGCTGCGGCCCGAAGCGCTGCCCGGGCGCGAGCGTTCGATGTGGCGCTACCACGAGGTGCTGCCGGTGGAAGACCCGGCGCACCGGCTGAGCCTGGGAGAGGGCTTCACGCCGCTTCTGTCCGCGCCCCGGCTGGCCGGGTGGCTGGGATTGAAGCACGTGCTCGTGAAGGACGAGAGCGGCAACCCCACGGGGTCCTTCAAGGCGCGCGGTCTGTCCGCGGCGGTGTCGATGGCGAAGGCCCTGGGGGCGCAGGCGGTGTGCCTGCCTTCCGCGGGGAACGCGGGCAGCGCGCTGGCGGCGTACGCGGCGCGGGGCGGGATGGAGGCGCACGTCTTCGTGCCGAAGGACATCGCGTCGTTGTTCCTGATGGAGACGCGGGCCTACGGCGCGCACGTGGAGACGGTGGAGGGACTCATCTCCGACGCGGGGCGGGTGTGCGCGGGGCTCGCGAAGGAGCACGGCTGGTACGAGTGCGCGACGCTGAAGGAGCCCTACCGGGTCGAGGGCAAGAAGACAATGGGCTACGAGCTGGCGGAGCAGCTCGGGTGGACGCTGCCGGACGTCATCCTGTACCCGACGGGTGGTGGGACGGGGCTCATCGGGATGTGGAAGGCCTTCGAGGAGCTGGAGGCGATGGGGCTCATCGGCTCGAAGCGACCCCGGATGGTGGCGGTGCAGGCGCAGGGGTGCGCGCCCATCGTGAAGGCGCACGCGGAAGGCAAGCCGGACGCGCCGATGTGGCCGGGGGCGACGACGCACGCGCACGGCCTGCGGGTGCCCAAGGCGCTGGGTGACTTCCTCATCCTTCGCGCGGTGAAGGACAGCCACGGCACGGCGGTGTCGGTGACGGAGGAGGAGATCGTCCAGGGCACGAAGGACATCGCCGCCGCGGAAGGCCTGTTCGTGGCGCCCGAGGGCGGTGCGTGCGTGGCGGCGCTCAAGAAGCTGCATGCGGCCGGGGACGTGACGGCGGAGGAGTCCGTGGTCGTGTTCAACACGGGCACGGGGTTCAAGTACGTGGAGAACATGGCGCCGCTGTGGTGACGGTGCGGCTGTCTTGGATTGCGCATGGCGGGTTGTCAAATGCGACCGCGCCGTTGGGATGAAAAACATGCACTACGTCCAGGTTGAGTTTGGTCACAGGCGGGCTGCCACGGGTTTCAAGCGGTCGGTATTGGAGAACAAGCTCTCGCGGGCGGTGAACGTCCAGATCGTGATGAAGAACTTCATTTCGGAATTTCAACTGGTGGAGTCCGAGAACGTCGTGCTGACCTTCAAGACGGATCAGCTGGAAAAAGTCCTGTCGTCCCTCCAGGAGCCGACGTTCAAGGGCGGGAGCGCGGTGTACTGGGACGTGAAGGACTGCTTTCCAGCGGAGTCATGACCATGAGCGATTCCTCGAAGGTTCCCCCGCGTCCTCCCCGTCCTCCTGGCATGCCGGAGGTGCCCGAACCCAAGCCCCCCAGTCCCGTGGGCTCGGCGCACCTGCGGCCGGATGGGGTGTTGGAACTCAGGATGGGCGCTTCGGCTCCGGGGGCGATCGTCGGACAGGCCCTGTTCATCATCAAGCCCGGGGATGCACGTTACGAATCCGTGCTTGAGCATCTGGGCGCGATTGAGCCGGGTGGCTACGCGCCCGTGCTGCCGTTTCCTCCGGGCACGTTCTGATGAGACGCCCGCAGGCTCGGGTTCTCGCGCTGCTCCTGCTCCTGACGACGGCCCTGATGGGGTGCGCGTCAACGCGTCCTGCCCTTGTTTACTGGGATGAGGTGGAGTCCGTAGGAGAGGATGCTTGCGAGGAGGACGACAAGTGCGTGGCGCTCGTCTGTGCCGACGACTTGTGCGGGCTCTACCACTGCGAGGACACTGGCGCGCTGTTGGCGCGGGGCGGAGGTGTCCGGCCACCCGCGGCAGCGTCCGCGCCAGGTTTTGGACCCCGGCGCAACTGGGGCGGTGCTCAGCCCCTGCCCGGTGATCGCGATGCCATCTTTGTCATCCGTTGGTACGACCATCCAACACCCCCTGTGCCGACAGATGGCAGGAAGCCTTCAGGTTCGGGTTGGGTCCGCCACCATCTCTATCCGCAAGAGCGGGAACTCGCAGAGTTCTTCAATCGGCAGGCGCGCATCAACGTGCATGACTTCACGATGATCATTCCGCGTGCTGAGCACCTGCGATTACACGGAGCGGGTGGACGAGGCGGCCCATGGAACAAGGCTTGGCGTGACTTTGCTCGCAACAATCCGCTCGCGACTCCGAAGGAAGTTCAGGAGCAATTGACCCGAATGATCATCGAGTTCAACATCATGGGACCCATTGTTCCCTATTACTACTTTCGCTAGTCGAAGGAGAGTTCATGACATTCTTCGAGCTTCATCCCGCAGAAGGCCCACGTTTCAGTGGATTTCTGGATGGGTCGCATCGGTGGGGTCTGCCTGGGGGGCTCTGTCCCGTGTGCGAAGCCAGTCGTGGTGGCCTTGGTGAGGCCTATCCGTCCGTGGATCTTTCCGGGTGGTCCCTGCGGAAGGAGCTCGCGGAGGCGAGACAGGTGCCGCTCGAGGAGTACGAGCGACTGCGCCGAATGCTCCGTCCCCAGATTCCCTTCGACGCTCCACTGCTACCAGGCGCCGGGTTCGGCTTGTTCAGCGGAAAGGCGACGGGCAAATGGGGGGCGTTGCATCTGCCGTATCCGTGGCTCCTTGTGATGCAACGCGATGCGATGGAACGCCTTCGCGATGAAGAGGGCATTGAGCTTCGTACGAGCGAGATGGACCTTCGCTTCAGGGCCAAAGCCGTGGTGGAGTTGCTGGAGATCGAGGTGCATCCGCATGGCCGATTGCATGACAGTTGTTTCCCTTCTGGCCGTGAACGGCCGTGTGGGCGGTGTGGTCGTCAGGGAGGCAGCCTTCCGAAGGCATTGAGTCTGGATGGACGTACTCTCGTTGCAGGCCAGGACTTGTTCCGGCTGGAGGACTACACGACTGTCATCATCGCCACCGAGCGATTCGCCGAAGCCGTCAAACGCCTCGGCCTGGAAGGGGTCGTGTTCAAGGAAGTGCCTGTGACTTGACGCCGCACTACGGCTCGACCATCAGCCGCGTCCAGTCCGCCCCCACCTGAAGCTCCAGCACGCCCTCCTCGAACCGGTGCGCCCGCGCCCCCGCCACCTGACGCACGGAACCCAAGCCATACACCCGCACCGTCTCCTCCGACCGTGTCCGTGCCAGCGCTCCCGTCTCATTCCGCTCCAATCGCAGCACCCCGTCCACCAGCCCGCCACGCAGCACCGTGAGCCGCGACGCCCCGTACCCGTCCCCCGCGTCCTCGTAGAGGCGCCCGTGGATCTCCGGCGCCGCGTGCACGTGCCACTCCAGGTGCTTCCAGTTGGCGTCCGTGGTGTGCATCGCCGGCTGTGTCAGCGCCACCGCCCCTCCGGCCCGCAGCCACACCGGCACCGTGTCCAGCGGCCCGTCCGCGATGACGTACTGGCC
>NZ_RAWD01000504.1:0-4496 GCF_003612065.1 Corallococcus sp. CA047B | reverse complement strand
GGTGGTGGGCGGGGTGATTTCGATGTTGCCGCCCGCGCTGGCCGAGTTGGTCGCGCCGACGGTGTCCTTGTTCCCGTAGCCGAGCTGGCCCGAGCTGCCCAGGCCCCAGCAGCGGGCCGCGCCCGTCGACAGCAGCACGCAGGTGTGACCGTCACCGGCGGTGACCTGGTAGGCGGTGGAGCCGTCCAGGTCCGCGGCCCGGGTGGGCACGTTCGTGGCCGGGGGCGGGTTGGGGCCCAGGCCCAGCCGGCCGTTCTGGATGGCGCCCCAGCACTTCACGCTGCCGTTGGAGAGCAGCGCGCAGGTGTGGTCATAGCCGGTGGCGATCTGCAGGGCCGTGCCACCCAGGTCGACGGTCGCGGCCTGGGCGAGCGTGCGGTAGGTGCACCCGTAGGGGGACCAGTCACGGCAGCTGCTGTTGTTCGCGTCCGTGGTGGACACCACGGCACCGAGCTGACCCTGATTGCTGGCGCCCCAGCACTTCACGGCGCCCTGCCGGGTCTGGATGCAGGTGTGGTAGGCGCCCGCGCTGAGCTGTGCCACGTCTCCGACATTCACGGGGGTCTGCTGGCTGGGGTCGGACACCTGGGTGGTGTGGGCGTAGCCAAGCTGCCCGGCGCCGTTGCGGCCCCAGCACAGCAGCCTGCCCGTGTCGAGCAGCGCGCAGGTGTGGTTGAAGCCGGCCACGATGTCCCTGGCCGTGACGCCCACGCCCAGGTTCACGTCGCCCTGGACGAGGGGCTGCTCGTCATCGCCGATGGGGTTGTTGTGCCCGTAGCCGAGCTGGCCGAAGAAGTTGTTGCCCCAGCAGCGCACCTTGTTCGTGTCCATCAGCGCGCAGGTGTGGTTGCCGCCCGCCGTGATCTTCGTCGCCAGACCGCCCAGGTTGACGTAGCCCGCCTTGGTGAGGTCCGTCGTCGCGCCCACGGTCGCCGTGTTGCCGTAACCCAACTGGCCCGAGGCACCGTTGCCCCAGCAGCGCACCAGGCCCGACTTCAGCAGGGCGCAGGTGTGGTTGGCGCCCAGCGCCACCTTGGAGCCCTTGTCCAACAGCTTCACCGCGAGCTTGCTGGAGGGCTTCTCGGTGTCACCCACGTCCGCGGACTCGCCCAGGCCCAACTGGCCGTGGAAGTTGAAGCCCCAGCAGCGCAGCGCGCCGTCATTGAGCAGCGCGCACGTGTGGTTCTGTCCCGCGCGCAGCATGTTCACGCCGGTGATCTGCCCCGAGTCCACGGGGGTGTCGGGGAACTGATCGGGCGTCAGCACGTACGACAGGGTCGTCTTGCCGTTGTCCGCGTCCGTGACCTCCAGGAAGAGGGTGCCCTGCAGGGTGGAGGTGTAGTTCTGGAGGGTGGAAGGGTTCGTCTGGCCGGTGAAGGCGGGCAGCGGATCCGGCAGGGGGCTGCCAGAGGCGGTGAAGCCCCAGGCGTAGGTGAGGGTCGAGGGGAGCCCGTCGTCGCTGACCTTCGCGGTGAAGAGGACGTTGGAGGTCATCTCGCCTTCGGCATCGCGAAGGCGCTGACCGTCGAGGCCCTGGATGACGGGGTTGAAGAGCACCTTCACGGTCGTGTCGACGACACCGCTCGTCGTCTCCCGGGGCTGGACGGTGGTGGTGAAGGTGGTGGTGACAGAGTGGCCGGCCTCGTTCTTCACCGTCACCTTGTGGTGGAAGACGGTGGTGTCCTGGACGCTGTCGGGCGGGGTGTAGAGGCTGACGAAGGCGCCGGTGGTGGCCAGCAGGGTGATGTCTCCCTCCACCGGGGTGAAGGTGCCGCTCCCCGCGGCGGGGGTGAGGGTGTAGTGCAGCTTCTCGCCCGTGGAGGCGGAGACGGCGAAGGTGAGGTTGCCGCTCTGGCCGGAGGCGAAGGCCGTGGGGATGCTGATGCGCTCGATGCGGGGCAGCTTGATGACGGCCTTGTCGGTGGCGGGCCCCAGGGGGATGGTGAGGGTCTCGAAGTCCTGGGTGAGGGTGACGTCGAGCGTGCCGTCGAAGATTTCGAGGGTGGCTGAGGTGTCGCTGTAGGCCTGCGCGTAGAAGGTGAGCGCCAGGCCCTTGGGCAGGAAGGGCAGGGTGCCGGCCCACTTCTTCGTGGTCTCGTTCTGGAGCAGGTCGAAGTTGACGAAGAGGGGCTCCTCCGAGGTCTTGCTCGTCTCCCAGACGGTGACACGCAGTCGCTTGACGTCGTTGTGGGAGAACTCCATCGCGGAGACGCGGCCCTTCTTCGCCGCCTCCGTGAAGTCCTGCGAACCCATCGACAGCGTGACCTGGGACTGCTTCTGCTCGGAGGGCGCGGTGTCCGGGGGCGTCGCGTCGGAGCTACAGCCGGCGACCCACGGCGCGGACAAGGACAGCAGCAGCGCGCCCAGGATGCCGCGCGAACGGAACCAGCGGGGAGACGTTCTCTGCACGAAAACTCCTGCAAGGACAGCGGGGGATGGGGAAGACGGACAAAGACAGACGTGCCCGGGGTCAGGGCCCGGAGACACGTTTCCCGTGCCGGGCTCCGGGGGAGCACGGTCGGGGGACGTCACGAAATGGGAGGGAGTGTGTCTGTACAGCGGGAAGCGGAAACGACCGTGGCAGCGGCTTGAATGACTGTCACGCCTTCTATGGGTTTCCGCGAATGCGTGTCAATGTCTGGGTTTGCGCTGACTTGGGGGTGGGAAACGTGCCAGTCGTGGTGGACCCGCGCGGTGACAGGATTTGTCAGCCCGGGGCACGAAGCCTCGGAACACGACCCGGGAGAGTGGGTCGGCGGGGTGACGCAGTGGGTTGTTGAGGGGATGCAAAAAGGCAATTCAGGGAAGCTTCGTGAAACACATTGAAGGTTCACGGACCGTGGTGCCCGCCTCCTCCCCGGGTGCCGCCTGGAATGGACAAACGGCGGCACCCCGTTGGTCTTGGAGGACTCGGGTAGCGGGCATCCCAGCGAGGCCCGGACTCACACCGGTTCGTGCCCGTCGTCGTCCTCGTCCAGCGCCTCCTCATCCGGCCCGGCCAGCTCATCCAGGCCCTCCAGGTCCACGGGCAGGGGCTCGTCGTTCACGTCCGGCGTCACGTCGTCGCCCCCCAGGAACGGCGGTGGCACCACCGGCTCGGAGGCCATCGCGGCCTCGTCGGACGTCAGCTCCGCCGGGTGCAGGCCTCCCTCCAGCAGCTCCGCCTGGTTGCGCCGGCCGGTGGCCTCCCTCGCCGCCTCGGACACCTCCTCCGCCGCGGCCTGCCGGCCGTACCCGGGCGCGTGCTCGCGCAGCCACTGGCGCAGCGCCCCGGCCAGCGCCTCCGCCGAGTCGAAGCGCTCCGAGGGCGCCTGCCGCAGCGCCCGCACGGTGACGGCCCGCAGCCCCTCCGGCACGTCCCGCGTCAGGTGCTCCACCTCCCGGGAGCCCACCATGGCCATCCGCGCGGCCACCTCCGTCAGCGGCATCCACGTGGGCCCCTGCGCCTCCACCAGCGGCAGGTCCGGCGGGGGCGGGGGCGCCGCGTCCTCCAGCGTGAGCGGGTGTGTGCCCGTCAGCACCTCCAGGAGCACCAGCCCCAGGCTGAACAGGTCGCTGCGGGCATCCAGCGGCTCGCGCCGGAGCGCCTCCGGGGACGCGTACGCCACGTCTCCCTTCACCAGCGGTCGGCTGGTGATCTCCCGGCCGGGCAGCGTGGAGAACGCGGCGGTGAAGTTCGTGAGCTTCACCTCGCCGTGCACGCCCAACCTCAGATTCCGGGGGCTCACGTCGCGGTGGATGATGTTGAGCGGCCGGTTCCACTCGTCGCGCAGCGTGTGCGCGTGGTGCAGGGCCTCCGCCACCTCGGAGACCACCCACGCGGCGAAGGCCGGGGACATGGGCTTTCTGCGCATGGCCACCAGGTTCAGCACCGTGTCCAGCGACCGGCCCTCCACGTACTCCATCACCACGTGCGGCACGCCCCGGTAGGCCTTCAGGTGGTAGACCTTCGCGATGCCGGGGTGGTTGAGCCGGAACGTCAGCTCCACCTCCTCCACCAGCCGCCGTCGCTCCACGAAGCCGGACGGGTTGCGCAGCCGCTTGATGACCACCGGGCCGCCCAACCCGCCCCGGTAGCGCCGCCGCGCCAGCATCAACAGCTCCCCGGTGGCGCGCACCTCCAGCTTGCGCACGAACTCGAAGGCCGTGCCGCCCACCGTGAACAGCACTCGCGGCCGGCGCGGCACGCCGGGGATCTCCTCCGTCGTCGTATCGGGGGTCGTCTTCATGTCCTGCCTTTCAACCTCTGGGGTCGAGCGGAAATCGCTCGACCCCGCAGGTAGCACGAACCCCATCGCGGACAAAACCTCAAGGGTTGGTCGGAAGGTGTACGACCCTGGAGGTTCAGTCCCTCCGGCGCAATCCCAGACGCCGGGCCCAGCGCTCCCACAGGCGCCGCCACGCAATCCTCCGGGCCACGCGCCAGGGCATGGGGGGAGGCAGGGGCGCGGCCAGCCCCAGGGCTGTCTCTTATACACCTCTGACGCTGCCGACGA
>NZ_RAWD01000503.1:0-4516 GCF_003612065.1 Corallococcus sp. CA047B | reverse complement strand
CCCGAACCCGTGCCCTCCCGTCCCACGGGAAGCACGCCCACGGTCCGTCCGGCTTCGGGAGCGGGTCCGCAGCGCGTCCTGCTGGTGGATGACAGCCGCTCCATCCGGACGCTGCTGAAGATCTACCTGATGGCCCGCAGCTTCGAGTTCCTGGAGGCCGAGTCCGCCGAGGAGGGCCTCAAGGTCGCCGAAGCGGAGCCCGTGGACCTCATCCTCACGGACTTCCACATGGACGGGATGAACGGCGCGGACTTCGCCGGGCAGATCCGCGCCAGCGCGAATCCCAAGCTGTCCAAGGTCCCCATCCTGATGATGACCGGCGACCCGAACGTGGCGGAAGTGCGCGCCCTGGGCCAGAAGGCCGGCATTAGCGCCTTCGTGCGCAAGCCCGTGAGCTGCGCGCAGCTGATGACGCTGGTGGACACCATCCTGCCGCTGCCCCGCGCCGCCAAGTAGTCCGGAGGCGCCCCAAGCGCCTCACGCCGTGCGCTGTGCCGCCAGGGCCCGCTTCTTGCGCAGGGCCTCTCCCACCCGCACCGCCAGCAGCAGGGCCAGCACGGCGCCGTAGAGCACCGGCTCCGTCACGTCCTTCTTCACGCGCCAGATGAAGTGCACCACGCCCAGCATCGCGGCCACGTAGGCCAGCCGGTGCAGGCGCTGCCACTTCGGAAACCCCAGCCGGCGCACCGACTTGTTCGTGGACGTGAGGGCCAGCGGCACCAGCAGCATGAACGCGGTGAAGCCCACGGTGATGAAGGGCCGCGTCAGCACGTCCTCCACCATGGCGCGCACGTCCAGGCCCTGATCCAACACGGAGTACGTGAGGAAGTGCGCGCCGGCGTACGTGAAGGCCAAGAGGCCCAGCGTGCGGCGGATGCGCGCGGGCCACGTCCAGCCGGTGATGAGGCGCAGCGGCGTGCACGCCAGCGACGCCATCAGCACCGCCAGCGCGAAGAGGCCCGTCTGGTTGAGGGCGAACTCGATGCCATTGGCCCCGAGTTGCCCCTGGGCGCCCTGCACCGCGAGCAGGGCCAGGGGGGACAGTCCCCCGAGTGCGACGGCGGGGTTGAGCCAGGGTTGCTTGGAGGCCATGCGCTAGAAGTCCTGCTTCAGGTCCATGCCACGGTAGAGGTCGGCCACCTGCTCCGCGTAGCCGTTGAAGGGCAGCGTCGGGCGCCGGCCGGTGTCACCGATGCGCCGCTCACTGGCCTGGCTCCAGCGCGGGTGGTCCACCGCCGGATTCACGTTGGCGTAGAAGCCGTACTCGCGCCGGTTGGCCAGGTTCCACGTCGTGCGCGGCTGCTCCCGCGTGAGCGAGATGCGCACGATGGACTTGATGCCCTTGAAGCCGTACTTCCACGGCACCACCAGCCGCAGCGGCGCGCCGTTCTGCGCGGGCAGCTGCTTGCCGTACAGGCCCGTGGCCAGCAGCGTCAGCGGGTGCTGGGCCTCGTCCAGGCGCAGGCCCTCCACGTAGGGCCAGTCCAGCACCGGGCTCTTCTGGCCGGGCATCTGCTCCGGGTCCTCCAGCGTGGTGAAGGCCACGTACTTCGCGAAGGACGTGGGCTGCACGCGCTCCAGCAGCTTGCCCAGCGGGATGCCCAGCCACGGAATCACCATGGACCAGGCCTCCACGCAGCGCATCCGGTAGACGCGCTCCTCCAGGGGGAAGCCGGCGATGAGCTGATCCACGTCCACCGTCTGCGGCTTGTGCACCTCGCCGTCGATGACGACGGTCCACGGCCGGGGCTTGAGGGTGTGGGCGCGGCGGGCCGGGTCGTTCTTGTCCAGGCCGAACTCGTAGAAGTTGTTGTAGGTGGTGATGTCCTCGTAGGGCGTGCGCGGCTCGTCGGTGTCGAAGGCCCCCGCGGCGGGCGCCACTGGCTGCGCGACCGTCCCCGCGTCCGGAACGAAGCCGTCCATGGGCCGGGTGCGCTTCAAGCCCAGCAGGTACAGCCCGCCCCCCACCACGGCGGCGGTGCCCGCGAACAGGCCCGCGTTCTTGATGAGCTCGCGGCGGCGCAGGTAGAGCTTCTCGGGCGTCACTTCGGAACCGGGAGGCTCGGGAGGGAGCTTGTCGCGCATGGCCCCTCTATAACGCTCCAGGCCCCCGGTCGGTTACCGCCGGGCGTCCTTCAGCCGCCACAGCCGCCACCAGGGCGTGCCGGGGGACGCGTGGTGCTCCCAGTGGTAGCCGAAGAAGAAGCACGACAGCAGGGCCCACAGGTGGTTGCGCGGCAGGGTGCGCGCGTGGTGGGGCGCCATGTCCGCCGTGTCCGGGCGCCGGTGCGGCCGGTAGGTGCCGAAATAGAAGAGCTGCACGGTGGCCAGCACCGACGGCAGCACCCAGAACACCAGGATGCGCGCCTGGGGCACGCCCAGGTACAGGAGCGCGTTGAATTTCAGCGCCATCACCGCGATCTGCGGCCACGTCGTGTAGCGCACCATGAAGGTGCCAAACCACGGCCAGAACGCCTGGGTGCGGGTGGCGAAGTCCGGATCGCTGTCCCCCGTGGGGTCCGCGTGGTGCGCGCGGTGGTTCACCACCAGCCGCCGGTAGGACAGGCCCGCGAAGAGGAAACAGGCCACCGTGCCCACCGCCGCGTTCACCCGGCGGTGCAGGGACACGGTGCCGTGCATGGCGTCATGGCCGGTGATGAAGAGGCCGGTGGACAGCCACATCTGGAAGAGGACGTGCAGCCAGGTGAGCGGTGAGTCCCACGGCCGCTCGGGCCCGGCCAAGAGCCACGCCAGGTGTCCCCCCCACGCGCCCAGCACCGTGAGCGCGAGCACGGCGCCCCACGGGTCGGGTGGCACGGGCTGGGAGGAGGACACGGGCGCCATGTGCTTCCCTTACTGGCCATGCCCCGCCCGCCGCGCACGGGAAAACGCGGCGGAACGGGGAATGGGAAGCGGCTACTTCGTCCCGGTGGGGGCCGCCGCGGGCGCGCCGAAGTCGCGCACCAGCGAGTCGGCGGTGACGTAGCGCGGCTCGATGTCCACCGGCACGTTCTTCAGCCGCTCCAGCACCTTCTGCACGGAGGGCCGCACCACGCCCTGCTTCGCGAGCAGCGCCTCGGCCTCCGCGCGGTCGCCCTTCGCCTGCAGGGCCATGAGCTGGTTCGTCAGCGACGTGACGGACGCCTGCATCTTGTCGGGCACCACCTCGAACGTGCCGTCCGCGTTCACCTTCACCGCGCCGGTGTCCAGGAAGTGGTTGAGCTGCAGCGCGATGCCCTTGCCGTGCGCCTCGTCGATGCCGAAGCGGATGGAGCGGAACGCGGACGCGAGGAACGTCGTGTACATGGTGCGCTGCAGGGACTTGTCCAGGGTGCCCTTGTCCACCAGCCGCTGGAGCGCCCACAGGCCGGAGATGTCCGCCTTGGCCTCTTCAATGGCGCTGGAGGACGCCTGCAGCGCCTGCCGCACCGTCGTCTGCTTCCCGGCCACGGTGACGTTGTGGGGTCCCAGGCCGTGCATCAGCTCATGCATCAGGATGTGCGTGAAGAAGGCATCGAAGGCCACGTCCTTGCGGTCCTTCGCGGGCAGCGCCACCTTCGCGATGGGCAGCAGCACGCGCTGGAACTTGGCCTCCTGCACGTTCTTGAGCATCACGCGCTTGGTGCCCTTCTCCGCCGCCACGCGCTCGTCGTTGGGCAGGTTGAAGGCCGCGGTCTGCACGCCCCGGTTGCCGTCGCCGGAGGAGTACAGGCTGTTGATGACGCGGATGGGGGCCAGCGCGCCAATCTTCGGGTTGCGCAGCGCGGGCTCGATGGGGAGGTTGTTCTCCAGCTCCTGCAACTCCGCGCTGAACTTCGTGAGCTTCTGCGTCTCCACGTCGTCGCGCACGCCGATGAACGCCTCGAACGCGGCCTTGTAGTTGAACCAGCCGTCCTCGTAGACCTCATAGGGCCCGAGGGTGGGCTCCACGCTCGCGTCCAGCTCCATCCACGCGACCTCGCTCGCGTAGTAGTCGTTGGACAGGAACGCCGCCGCGCGCTTCTCCAGGAAGCTCTTCAGCGTGGGCTGCTGGGTGAGCGCCGCCGCCTCGCGGAGCAGCTGCGCGGCCATGGCCAGCTCTCCCTGGTATTCGACGCTGTAGGGCACGCTCACGAACTTGCCGTCCGGGCCCTTGCGCAGCGTGGTGAAGAAGCCCGTGGCCGCGTGCTGCTGCGCCTCCGGCAGGCCCTTCACCCACGCCTCCACCTCCGCCTTGGTGGCGCCCGCGGGGTAGAAGTTCCCCTCCTCCGGCTTCGCCGGCACGCCGGGCAGGAACGGCTTCGCCTCGTCCAGGCGCGACCAGGGGCCCTTGTTGAGCAGGAACGCGTGCAGCCGCTCCTTGCCCAGGGGCGTGGTGTCCTTCACCAGGTCCAGCAGCAGCGCCTCGTTGCCCGCCCAGGCCTGGCGCAGGAAGAGGGGGTCCATCAGCTTCGCGGCCTGGACCACCTTGGCCAGGGCGCGCTTCTCCGCGTCGGGCAGCTTGGAGACGTCCACCTTCAGGTCCACCGGGGCGAAG
>NZ_RAWD01000502.1:0-4578 GCF_003612065.1 Corallococcus sp. CA047B | reverse complement strand
GGGCGGGGGCTATCCCGACCGGCTCGCCTCCCGCCTGCGACAGGGTGGCCTGCCGGTGGGCCACACCAACCTGGGGCAGAGCGGCGCGCGCGTGCGCGACGTCGTCACCAACGCCCTCAAGCGCGTCATCGCGTTGCAGCCCACGCTCATCACCCTGGGCGTGGGCACCAACGACCTCTGGCGAGGCACCGAGGTGGCGGAGTACCAGGACGACCTGGACCGCATCGCGCGGCGGTTGAAGCAGACCGGCGCGTCCATGGTGGTGGTGAACCTGGCGGACATGGCGCTCGCGCCCATCGCGAAGCTGGTGCCGAGCGCGCTGTACGAAGGGCGCATCGAGCCGTTCAACGAAGCCATCGCCACCGTGGCCCGAGCGCACGGGCTGCACCTGGTGGACCTGTACACGGCCAGCCGCGAGATGATCCCCCGGCGCTCTGACTTCTTCTCCCCGGACGGCTTCCACCCGTCCGCGGTGGGCTACGAAGAGTGGGCGGACCTGATGCTGCCCGTGGTGCGCACGCTCGTGCAGCGCTGAGCCCGGCGCACCGACTCCCGCTTCACGCCTTGGCGATGCCCGACGGGGCAGGGGGCGTGGTCGGCGCGTCCGAGGGCGGGGCGTTGATGCTGCGCTCGCGGCCCGGGTGCATCTCCATGCCGGGCTCGAAGGTCGTCACGCGGTTGCGGCCCGTGCGCTTGCTGCAATAGAGCGCCGAGTCCGCGCAATCCACCAGCGTCTCCTGCGAGTTCGCGTCGGTGGGGAAGTGCGCGACGCCAATGGACACCGTCACGTGGTTGCCGGGCAGGCCCGGCCGACCCAGCGCGCCCGACTCCGCCACCGCGCGGCGCAGCGTCTCCGCGACCTCGAACGCCGTCGCCTTGGAGACCTGGGGCAGCAGGAGCACGAACTCCTCGCCGCCATAGCGCCCCAGCGTGTCCACCTTGCGCGCGCGGGTGCGCAGCACGTCGGCGACCCGGCGCAGCGTCTCATCCCCGGCCCGGTGTCCCGCAAGGTCGTTGAGCCGCTTGAAGTGGTCCACGTCCACCATCAGCAGCGCCAGCGGTACGCCGAAGCGCTGCGCTCGCGCCAGCTCCAGATCCAACCGCTGGAACAGGTGGCGCCGGTTGGGCACGCCCGTGAGCGCGTCCGTCAGCGTCAGCTTCACCGTCTCCGCGTGCAGGCGCGCGTTCGTCACCGCCGTGGCCGCCTGATCCGCCACCGCGGTGAAGAGCTCGATCTCCTCCGCGGCGAAGCATGCCGTCTCCGGCCGCTGGAAGTTGATGACGCCCAGCAGCGTCTCCGCGTGCACCATGGGCACCGCGAGCAGCGAGCCCTGCTCTGAACCACCGCGCAGGCCGCGCCGCGCGAAGATGCTGGTGCTGTCCGTGAGGTCCGGCAGGTACACCGCCTTGCGCGTCTGGGCGGCCCGGCCACACGCGCCCTCGCCCAGTGCGAAGGTGTGGCCCTCCAGGCCCCGGCCCTGCGGCCACGCGTGCTTCACCTCCAGCATGCCGTCCTCGTTGAGGAGCATGATGGAGAAGTCGGGGATGTGCAGGCGCTCCACCACCATGCGGGTGATGCGCGACAAGAGCTCGTCCAGCTCCAGCGTGGCGTTGAGCGAGCGCGCTACGTCGAACAGCAGCGACAGCTCCCGCAGGCGCTCCTCCAGCTCGTCCTTGAGCGCCAGCTTCTCCTTCACCAGCTCCAGGTCGCGGTGCGTGTCGATCTCCTCCACCTTCATGGAGGTCAGCCGCGCGAGCATCTGGTTGAAGGCCGCGCCCAGCCGCGAAATCTCATCCGTGCCCCGGGCGTCCGCGCGCACCAGCAGGTCTCCGGACTCCGCGCGCCCCATGACCTCGCTCAGCCGCTTGAGCGGACGCGTGAGCACGAACCGCAGGCTCAGCCACGTGACGAGCGCCAGGATGCCGACGAAGAGCACCATCGCCCCCAGCGCGTCCCCGAACATCGTCTGCAACTGGCGGTGCAGCGCGGGCTCGCCCAGGCGCACCTGCAACACGCCCATGCGCTGCGCGGCCTCACCGGTGTGACAGCCGGAGCACTCGGGGCCGCCCAGGGGACGCACCACCTCCGTGCCGTGGTCGATGGAGCGCGCCGCCTCCTGCCCCGTCGCCGACAGTCGCGCGGCCTCCGGATGCGGGTGGCCCTGCTCCGCCGGCCGCCGGCTCCAGCGGATGCGCCCGTCCGGCGTCAGCACCCGCAGGTCCTCCACCGAGCGGAACAGCCGCGTGTCCGAGGACAGCACCTCCGCCACCGCCCCATGCGGCGCCGCGCCGGGGGACTGGGGCAGGGTGAACGTGGAGGCCACGAACTCCGCCAGCGCCAGGGCCTCCAGGTGCGTGCCTTCGCGCACCGCCTGCCGCGTCTCGCGCGAGAAGTGCCACACGCCCAGCAACGCCACCACCAACCCTGGGAGGCCAATGCTCCAGAGGAGCTTCCTGCCAATCGTCTCGGAACCCAGGGCCATGTGCGGAACGCAGTGTCTCCGAAGCCCGCGCATTCTGTGCAACGGGAAGGAGTGTTCAGAAATTGTCAGGGGCGTGACACGCCCTGTCAAACGTACTCACGTGGAAATATTGAACCTGGACTGCTGTTATCTGCGAGTTCCTGTTTTCAGGGGCTGCGCCCGTGCTGGGGCGCAATCCCCGAGGACAGCCCCGGAGGAAAGCCCCATGCCCACGCCTGCCTTCCTCACGTCCGCGCTGTTGCCGGTGCCGCACGGCTTCGCCACGCGCGCGGGTGGGGTGTCGGAAGGACCCTACGCTTCGTTGAACCTGGGGTTCTCCGTGGGCGACGAGCGCTCCCGCGTGGAGGAGAACCACCGGCGGCTGGCGCAGGCGGTGGGCGCGAAGCTGGGCGCGCTGGGCCGCGTGTCGCAGGTGCACGGCGACCGGGTGCTCCAGGTGCACGGCGAACAGGATGACGTGCTGCGCCCGACGCTGGGGGAAGCGGACGCGCTGTGGACGGAAGGGGAGGGAAGCTGGGTGGCGGTGGGCACCGCGGACTGCGTGCCGGTGCTGCTGGTGGATCCGCAGGGGCGCCGGGTGGCGGCGGTGCACTCGGGTTGGAAGGGCACGGACCTGGAGATCAGCGCGCGCACGGTGGAGGCGCTGGTGGCGCGGGGCTCGCGGCCGGAGCAGCTGCTGGCGGCGGTGGGCCCCTGCATCCAGGCGTGCTGCTACGAGGTGTCGGCGGAGCTGGGGGAGCGCTTCCGCGCGCGCTTCGGTCCGGACGTGGTGCGCGAGGGCGCGAAGCCCCACCTGGATCTGCCCCGCGCGGTGCGGGCGTCGCTGCTCAAGGCGGGCCTGAAGCCGGAGCACGTGGACGTGCTACAGGCTTGTACGGCATGTGAGCGCGAGCGGTTCTTCTCCCACCGGCGGGACGCGGGGCTCACGGGCCGGCACCTCAATTTCGTGCTACACCGCTTCGGGCGTCCCGTTCCAGACCGGCCGTTTTCTTGACGGTCTCCGACCGGCCTTCCTATCCTCGACGCGGAATCTCCTCCGTCCAGGCTCGTGCCGGTGCGCCCCTTCTTCTTCCGCCTGTTTGCTGTCGTGGCGCTGAGCGCGCCGACCGGTTGCGCCACCACCGCTGCCTCCCAGGCGGAGGTGGGGCGGCTGGAAGCGGAGCTGCGCACGCTGCGCGTCACCCAGGCGAAGCTGGTGGAGCGCCTGGAGCGGCTGGAGAACCGCGACGCCGTCTCCCGCGCCCGCACCGTGGCCCCCGCCGCGTCCACGCCGACGACGCCGGCCCTGGCGACCGCGAAGAAGTCCGACGCGCCCTCCGGTGACGAAGGGCTGGGCCTGCCCCCTTCGGAGCTGGCGGTGGTGCGGCTCAAGCCGAAGAAGGAACCGGCCCCGCGCATCGCCACGGCGGTCGCGGTGTCGGAGCCGGATCCGGATCAGATGGAGATGTTCATCAGCCCGGCGGACGGCGCGTCGACGACCGCGTCCCCGGGCCGCGTGGAGGTGCCGGACAAGGATCCGGCGATCCTCGAAGCCGAGTACGAGCACGCCGTGGCGCTCTTGCGCACCGGCAACGTGGAGGGGGGCGTGGATCAGCTCACGCGCTTCGCGGAGGAGAACCCCCGCCACCCCCGCGCGGACAACGCGCTGTACTTCACCGGACTGGGGCAGATGGGCCTCCAGGACACGGCCAGCGCCGCGAAGACGTTCGAACGGCTCATCAAGACCTACCCCGCCGGCGATGCCATCCTGGACGGCATGCTCCGGCTCGCGGAGTGCCGGGTGCGGCTGAATCAGGCCGTGGATGCCAGGGCCCTCTATACTCGCGTCGTCACCCAGTTCCCGGGGACGGCCGCCGCCACGCAGGCGGAGCAGCGGCTCGCCGCGCTCTCGCCGTAAGACCTTTTCGTGAAAGGACGTCGTCCGATGCGCTCCCGGATCCTCGCCTCCCTGCTCGTGCCCCTCGCCGTCGCTCCGGCGTGGACGGCCCATGCCCAGCAGCAGGACGCGCAAGAGGAGGAACCGCAGCCGGCCAGCAGTGAGACGGAAGGCCAGGACATCTCCGACGAAGCCCCGGAGCGCCCCACCTCCGTCACG
>NZ_RAWD01000501.1:0-4593 GCF_003612065.1 Corallococcus sp. CA047B | reverse complement strand
GTCCCCCACCCCTACCGCCCCTAGCTTTTCCCAACGGGGGCCGTCGCCCCGTCCCACTCACATCATCCGGGAGAGATTCCATGAAGAAGCTCATTGGGGTTTTCGCGTCCGTGGCGTTGTTGGGCTCTGGCGTGGCGGTGGCCCAGGACAGCGTGGTGCAGCCTTCGCAGCCGCCAGCCTCCACCGCGCCGGCCCAGGGAAGTCCGGGGCGGATTGAGTCGGGCGGCACCATGCAGGGCTCCCAGCAGGGTTCCACGGGCAGCACCGATGCGATGGGCGGCTCCGGATCCGCGGCCGCGTCGAGCATGACCGGCGCGAACGAGCTGACGGGCAAGGTCGTCAAGAGCGATAGCAAGAAGGTCTACATCAGCAGCGCGAACGGCGCGGTGGTGCCGCTGGACATCGACAGCAAGACCCAGTTCACCGACCCGAGCCTGAAGAACGCCAAGAGCCTGAAGGAGGGCCAGGAGATCCGCGCCAGCTTCCAGGTGAAGGACGAGAAGAACATGGCGACCAGCATCTCGCTGAGCCAGGGCACGGGCGGCTCGGGCACCGACGTGATGTCGCCGGACCCGTCCATCAACGAGGGCAAGGGCGGCTCGGGCATGGATGACCGCACCATGGATCCGGGTGCTTCCGGCAGCGACTCCAGCCTGAATCCGGACACCGGCGCCAGCACGCATGACACCAGCAGCGGTTCGCCGAAGACCTACTAGTTCCCTCCGCATGCTTCTCCCCTGCTCGCGGCCCGTCTTCCAACGGCGGGCCGCGGGTCTTTTCACGGTGGAAGGGATGAGAAAGCCGCATGGACCTCACGGCCGATGTTCTCATCCTGGGGGCCGGCGCTGCGGGGCTGGCCGCGGCGGAGCGGCTGATGCGCGAGGGCCTGCGGGTCATCGTCCTGGAAGCCCGGGACCGCGTGGGGGGACGCGTGGTGACCGTGCGGGATCCGACGGGCGACGTTCCCCTGGAGCTGGGCGCCGAGTTCGTCCATGGCAGGCCGTCCGCCCTCCTCCGGCGCATCCGGCGGGCGGGGCTGACCGTCAGTGCCTGCAACGATACGCACGCGCTGCTGTGGCGGGGGCAGTTGGAGGACGCGGATGTGCACGAGGCGTTCGCTTTCCAGGAGCCCCTTGTCGCGGTGAAGCCTCCCGACCGTTCGATGACGGCCTGGATGGCGGAGCAGGCCCGTGCCCGGAAGTGGCCGCCGCGCGTCATCGCGATGGCCCGTTCGTATGTCGCGGGCTTCTACGCCGCGGATCCGGACATCGCGAGCACGCTGGCCATCTCGCGGATGGAGCGGTCCGTTGAAGGCACGGGCGGTGCGATGCCCTCCCGTGTGCTGGAGGGGTACGACCGCGTGCTGCATGCGATGGCCGCGAAGCTGTTCGCGAAGCCGGACACGCTGTTCCTCAACGCCGTGGCCGAGGAGGTGCGCTGGAAGCCGGGACAGGTTCGCGTGCGTGCTCGGACCCGGCAGGGGGTTGCGCTCGGGACCTTCGAGGGCAGGCAGGCGGTGGTGACGCTTCCCGTGGGCGTGTTGCAGGCCCGCCCTCCGGCACCTGGCGCCGTCCGCTTCGTGCCCCGCGTGAGGGAACAGGAACGCGCCTGGAACCAGTTGCAGATGGGCCCCCTGATCAAGATCCTGTTGCGCTTCCGCACGGCCTTCTGGCGGGAGCAGGCGGACACGGCTCGCTACGGGTTTTTCCACGCCCCTGAGGCCCCCTTCCCCACGTGGTGGACGCTGTCGCCCCACCGGCGCACCCGACATCTGGTGGGCTGGAGTGGCGGGCCCGCTGCCGCGACGTTGTCGACGCTGAGCGAACGGGCGGTGCTGGAGCGCGCCCTCAAGGGGCTCTCCCAGTTGTTCCATCAGCCCTTGCGGCGCATGCACGAACAACTGGAGGCGTGGCACGTGCAGGACTGGCAACGCGAGCCATACACGCGTGGCGGTTATGCCGTCATTCCCACCGGCGCGATGGAGGCGGTCGCCGCGCTTGCCCGACCCGTGGGCCGGACCCTCTTCTTCGCGGGCGAAGCGACACACGTCGGTGGAGAAGAGGGCACCGTGCATGGTGCGCTCGACACCGGGCGGCGGGCTGCGGACGAACTGCTGGCCCGGCGCGGGAAGGCGTGAGCCCGAGGCGCCTTCCTGGTGGGCCGGCGAGCGGAGGAGCCCTGGGGCCGATGTAGAAGCGTTCGCCCATGGACATCTTTCCGCCATGCACCTCTGGATCGCCATCGTCGCGGGTTTGAGCCTGGGTCAGTCGCAGGAGGTGGAACCCCTGCCTCCTGATGATCCGTCCGTGAGGGACCCGGCTGCGGCAGCCCTCCAGGATGCCTACGAGCAGGCCGCGGACGACGCCGACGGCGCTCGGCCTCCTCAGGGCTACGTCCAGACACCGACGGATCCCACGCAGGGGGGCTATACCCTCACGCCGCTGCTGCCCGATGGCAGCCCGCCCATCAATCCAGGCCAGGTCGCCACGCAGCAGGCACAAACCTATGTGCCTCCGCCCGTTCCCACGGTCTTTGAAACCCAGCCCCCCGAGAGTGCGCCGTCCAACCTGGAGGCCGCGCCCCAGGAGGAGCCGTCGGGGACAGGGGGCGCGGGCGCCACCGGAACCTCGTCCACGGTCGGGGGAACCACCGCGGGTCAGTCCGAAACTGGCGCGGGCGCCGCGGGTACGGCTCCGACTTCCGGCCCGACCCGCACCGACGAGGCTGGCTTCGGCGGCACCGAGGACACGGGGGCGACGTCCCCGGGTCCTTCGTCCAATGCTCCGGTGGGCGGGACGGGTGGCATCCCGCTGGATTCGTCCCAGGTGACGGTGCAGGAGCCGATGACCGGGAGTCCAGCCACGTCGGAGACCGCTACTGGTGGATCCGGTGCGTCCGGAACGACGGGCACCGGGACGGCGAACACGCCTGCCAGCGCTCCCTCGACGGGAACGCCCGCGCAGGTCCCGGCGGGCGGCACCTCCACGGAGGCTCCGCTTCAATCTCCGACTGGAACGTCCACGGCCGCTCCTGTCCCGTCGCCGACGGGCACGTCTCCGTCAGGCACGTCCACGGCCGCTCCCGTCCCCGCACCGACGGGCACGTCCGCCCCTGATCAAGCGGGCGCCACGTCCACGACGGTTCCGCTCTCATCTCCGACAGGCACGTCCACTACGGCTCCGCTCCAGGGGACGCAAGCCGCTGCGGGCACGACGGCCGGGACCGCCACCGCGGCGAATGCGGCCCAGGCGAACGAAGAAGTGACGCGCCTTCGTGAGCGCATCACCGAGCTTGAGCAGGAGGTGCAGGAACGCGACGCCGTGGCCACCGAGCGCACCCAGTCCGTGCAGTCCCAGGTGGATGTGCATGAGCAACGCGCCTACGAGGCAGAGCGCTTCCGGCAGCAACGGCTGGCGCGGATCCAGTCCGCGGGCCAGTGGATGCTCGCGGCGGATCAGGCGCTGGAACAGGGGGAGCTCGGCGTGGACAACGCCCTGAACACCGCCGACCAGGACTTCTCCGTGGTGGAGGAGACCGCTTCGTCCGACGGCCAGGGCATGGTCGTCGTCCACTCCCAGCGGGCCCGCGCGCAGATTGCCCTGGCCCGGGACGCCGCCGGGCGCCGGGACGTCTACGCCGCGCGCATCGCCCTGCAGGCGGCCGGTGAAGAGCTGCGCCTGATGCGCGCCACGACCCTGGAACGGCCGGGTTCGTCCAACGCCCTGCTCAATCGTTGAGGCGCGGGGTCACCACCGCCGGCACGCCCGAGGGCTTCGCGATGAGGTAGCCCTGCACGAAGTCCACGCCGTGCCGGCGCACCCAGGAGAGTTCCTCGGGCGTCTCGATGCCCTCGGCCACCGTCTGGATTCCCAACTGGGAGGCGATCTCCAGCAGCTTCTGCACGATGGACGCCTTGTAGGGATCCGCGTGGACGCCCCGCACCAGCTCCATGTCCAGCTTCATGTACTCCGGACGCAGCTGGTGGATGAGGTTCAGCGATGAGTAGCCCGCGCCCAGGTCGTCCAACGCCACCTTGAAGCCCGCGTTCCGGTAGAAGTCCACGATGGCGCGCAGGTGTTCGGCGTTCGCGGCCCGGTCGGACTCGATGATCTCGAAGACGACGTGCTCCGCCGGAATGCCCGCCTCGTGGATGGCCGCCACCGTGGAGCGCAGGCAGAAGGCCGGATCATAGATGGCCGTGGGCGTGAAGTTGATGAACAGGTGCGTGCGCAGCTGGTGCCGCACCGCCTCGCGGATGGCGGTGGTCCGCGCGGCCAGGTCCAACTGGAACAGCAGGTCCGCCTCCCGGGCCGTGTCGAACATCCGCGCCGGTGACACCAGCGCGCCATCCCGGTCGCGCCCGCGCATCAGCGCTTCGTGCGCGAAGATGAGGGACGTGTCCTGGGCATGGACGATGGGCTGGAAGAACGAGGTGAGCCGCGACTCCGCCAGCATGTCCACCAGCCACCCCGACAT
This sequence comes from Corallococcus sp. CA047B, assembly GCF_003612065.1. Classification (NCBI taxonomy): domain Bacteria; kingdom Pseudomonadati; phylum Myxococcota; class Myxococcia; order Myxococcales; family Myxococcaceae; genus Corallococcus; species Corallococcus sp. CA047B. The sequence goes on along the minus strand of NZ_RAWD01000501.1, from coordinate 117 downwards.
TGGCGCGGACGTGGCGGATGTCTTCAACTTCCTGACGGGCTTTGGCCGGCCGCGCTCCTTCCGCAAGCTGTTGGTGGCGCCGCTCACCATGCGCGAAGGGCTGATGGAGGAGATCAA
>NZ_RAWD01000500.1:0-4615 GCF_003612065.1 Corallococcus sp. CA047B | reverse complement strand
GGCCGGGGCGGGCTTCGCGCCGGGCACCGCCACCGCGTTGGGGGAGGGCGCCGGCACCGGCTCCTGCGAGGGAGGCGTGGGCACCGGCTTCGCCGCGACCTCCTTGGGCGGAGGCTGGGCCTGCTCCTTGCGGGGCAAGAGCTTCGGGTCGCGCGGCTTGCCCAGGCGCACCAGCGACGCGTTGATGGGCTTCTGGTCCAGGTCCATCTTCGGCGTGGACGTGAAGCGCGCGTAGAGGACGGCGGCCACCAGCACCGCGAGGTGGCCACCCACGGAGAAGACGACGAAGCGCGACAGCTTCGTGGGCCGGGCCACGAGCAGGCTGTGGGTCACCGCGGAGTCCATGCGCTAGCGCTTCGCTTCCTTCGGCTTGCCCTTGCCACCACCGGCCGTGGGCGTCTTGTTCCCGGTGTTGGACGCCTTGTTGCCGGTGGAAGGGTCCGTGATCATCCCCACATTCTTGATGCCCGCGCGCTGGGCGGCGGCCATCACCTCCACCACCACGCCGTAGGGCACGTCCCGGTCCGCGTGCAGGTAGACCTCCTTGTCCGCCTGCGCCTTGGCGTTGGCGGCCAGCTTGGTCTCCAGCTCCTCCAGGGGCACCTCCGCGTCCCCGATGTAGACCTTCTTCCCCGCGTCGATGGAGAGCACGACCTTCTTCTCCGTCGCCTCCACCGGGGTGGCCTTGGTCTCCGGGAGGTTCACCTTCACGCCCTGCTGGATGAGGGGCGCCGTCACCATGAAGATGATGAGCAGCACCAGCATCACGTCCACCATGGGCGTGACGTTGATCTCGCTCATGGTGGTACGGCCACCGCCGCCTTTTCCGCCGCCCATGCCCATGGGTGTGTCCCCTTGTGCCTAGCGGAAGAAGTGCCGCTTGATGATGTTGAGGAAGTCCGCGGAGAAGTTGGACATCTCCGTGTCGAACACCTTGATGCGGCTGACGAACGAGTTGTAGGCGACCACCGCCGGGATGGCCGCGAACAGGCCCGCCGCCGTGGCGAACAGCGCGTTGCCCACCGGAGCGGCCACCGTGGCCAGCGTCGCGTTGCCCTGTTCAGCGATCTGGTTGAACGCGCTCAGGATGCCAATCACCGTGCCGAACAGGCCCACGAACGGGGAAGCGGCGCCCACCGTGCCCAGGAAGGACACGCGGTTCTCCAACTCGGTGATCTGCGCCGTGGCCGCGCGGTTGAGCGCGCGCTCCACGTTCTCGATGCCGCCCAGCTTCGCGCTCATCGCGTCCTCGGCGCCGCCCTCCTTGCCCGTCTGCGCCAGCTTGCTCAGCTCCTCGTAGCCCGCGCAGAACACCTTCGACAGCGGCGAGCCCTCCAGCTTCTGGGCGGACTGGTAGATGGCCTCCAGCCGGGACGCCTTCCAGAACGTGTCGAGAAAGGTAAGTGACTGGGAGCGGGCGCGGGACAACTGGGTGAACTTCATGGCGATGAGGGCCCAGGAGGCCACGGACACCGACATGAGGAGCAGGAGCACCGCGAGCTCGATGAACGACGCGTCGCGGATGATCTCCACGTAGTTCATGGCGCCAAAGGCCAGGGGCAGGTGGGGTATCATGGGGTTCAGCGCGTAACATCCACCGCGCAGGTGGGTCAAACCCGCCGTCAGTGCCCGGTTGCTTTGGACGGGACTGAATAATTCCCCGGGTCGGTCGTCTGGAAGGTTGTTCAGGCCGACGACCTCAAACCGCCCGAAACACGGATGCCCACCATGAACGCGAGACTGCTCGCCCCATTCCTCTGCCTCGCTGCTTTCTCCTCCGGCTGCGTCATCGAAGACAACAGCCCCCGCTACCCCGGTGACGTCCGGCTGATGTGGACCTTCGCCGGTGCCCGCTGCGACGAGGCGCGAAACATCCAGGGCGTCGACATCACCATCGACGGCGAGCTGCTCGAGAACGGCGGCGAGTATCCCTGCCAGGCCAACGGCTTCGACGGCATCATCCTCCACGACTTCGCGCCGGGCGTGTACTCCTTCAGCGCGGTGGGCGTGGACTACAACAACGTGGCCCGCTACTCGTACAGCGGCACCTTCCGGGTGGACGGCGATGTGTCGGTGAACATCGACCTCGCGCCGAACGGCGGGCAGGGCACCTCCTTCGCCTACGTCAACTGGCTGTTCCCGACGGAGGTGGGCAGCCAGTATCCCACCTGCGGGCAGGCGGGCGTCGTCTCCGTGGATGCCCGCGTGGACGAGGGCGAGTGGGTGAACTTCGATTGCTACGAGGGCAGCGAGGGCAACTCGGTGAGCACCCCGAACCTGGCGCCCGGGCAGCACTACCTGGAGGTGGTGGCCCTGGATCGCGACGGCCTGCCCGTCTACTACTACGGCGGTGCCTTCACGTCGGTGAACGGCGCGCCGGTGTCCGTCACGGCGGAGACGTATGCCATCGGCGGGGCCGCAGTGGGCTGGAAGTTCTACGAGTCCGGCAACCCGTACTCGCTGAGCTGCTCGCAGGCGGGCGTCACCGAGGTGGGCATCAACTTCAAGGACGTCTACACGGGCCTGTGGGTCTACGGCGATGAGGGGCAGTGGTTCTCCTGCAACGAGTCTCCGGCCGTCTTCGAGTTCCTCCGCCCGGGCCGCTACTTCGTGTCCTTCAAGGCGTCGGGTTCGGGCGGTCGCTACTACGAGTCCCGGTCGGACCTGGCCCCCTATGACGTCTTCGCCCACGACTTCCCGGGCGCGAACGATGCCCTGGACGCGCCGCTCTACCGCGTGAGGTAGGCGCGCCCTCCAGGCAGGGGAACACGCAAGGGTCGGAGGCCTCCGGGCTTCCGGCCCTTCGTGCGTTCGGGGGCCCCAGGCTCCAGGCCGGGCCGTTGGCATCAAACGTGATAGGGACACCCCCCATGCGGCAAGACAGCCACGGTCCCATCGGCGTGTTCGACTCCGGCATCGGAGGCCTCACGGTCCTCAAGGCGCTCATGGCGCGGCTCCCCCACGAGCGAACGGTCTACCTGGGGGACACGGCGCGCGTGCCCTACGGCACCAAGTCCGGCGAGGTGGTGACGCGCTACTCGCTGAAGAACGCGGAGTTCCTGATGGAGCGCGGCATCAAGCTCCTGGTGGTGGCGTGCAACACGGCCTCCGCCGCGGCGCTGCCCGCGCTGTCCGCCGCGCTGCCGGTGCCGGTGCTGGGCGTCATCGAGCCGGGCGCGCGCGCGGCGCTGCGCCAGACGCGGGGCGGCGGGGTGGGCGTCATCGGCACGCCGGGCACCATCCGCTCGGGCGCCTACCAGCGGGCGCTGGAAGCCGGGAGCCCCCAGGTGGCGGTGAAGGCGAAGGCGTGTCCGCTCTTCGTGCCCCTGGCGGAAGAGGGGTGGACCACGGGCGACGTGCCCTTGCTGGTGGCGAAGGAGTACCTGGCCGGCTTCGCGCACGACGGCGTGGACACGCTGGTGCTGGGCTGCACCCACTACCCGCTGCTCAAGGGCGTCATCGCCGAGGTCGTGGGGCCGCACGTGTCGCTGGTGGACTCGGCGGAGGCCACCGCGGAGGCCGTGGCGGAGCTGCTGGGCGCCCGGGGACTGCTGGCGCCGGAGGTCTCCACGGCGCCGGAGCACGCGTACTTCGTCACCGACGTGCCGGAGCGCTTCGTGGAGGTGGGGGCCCGCTTCCTGGGGCGCCCCATTCCTTCCGCGGAGCAGGTGGACCTGCGCTTCTAGTCGCGAGCGGGAGGGGCCCTTCGGCTTCCGGGCCCCCTTGGGCTTCCAGCGACTTTCAGGGCACGGGGCGGCTGGAGACGGTGGCCGCGGGCTCCTCGGCGGAGGCCTTGAGCAGCTCCTTGGCCGCCTGGAGCACGGGCACCTGCGTGGCGTCGTCCACGGCGACGAGCGCCTGGGCGGCCTCGGTGCCGATGTCGTCCTGGCGCGGAAGCTGGCCGGTGACGAAGGTGATGAGCCGCTCCATCAGCGGGAAGAAGTGGATCATCCGCAGCGGCCGGTTCATCCAGCCCACGGTGATGCAGTAGTACTGGTTGAAGGGCGCGGTGTGGTGGATGCGGTGGTGGTCCGGCGGCAGGATGAGGTGCACGCGCTGCAGGAAGTGGATGAGGGCGGGCGGCTGGTCCAGGTGCGACCACTTGTGGAACTGGTTGGTCGCCATCACCCAGAAGATCATCGCGCCCAGGAACGCGGCCAGGAACACCCAGCCCGGACCGTTGAGCGGCACGGCCACCGCGAGCGCCGCCACCGGCAGCGACACGAGGCAGTTGTTGCCGTTGGTCTCCACGAAGTCGTGGCGGGTGATGGCCTTCTCATCGACGTGGTGCTCACGGAAGGGGCGGATGAACGCCTTGCCCAGCACGGGCATCTCCGTGGAGCCCCACGTGTCGCCCATCCAGTGGACGAACCCGGACACGAAGTCCGCGGCCAGGTAGCCCAGCACCACCGCCAGCGTCAGCAGCCACGGGCCGGTGTGGTGGGTGCTCCAGAGCTTGTAGGCGAGCACGCCCTCCAGCGCGACGAACGACACGATGGAGGCGATCTCCATCGCGCGGATGGCGGGGGAGTACCCCTGCGCCAGCGTCTGGGCATCCTGGAGGCGGACCTTGTCCGTGATTTTGTCCGGCTTCGTCATCGGTGGGTTCCCGCCC